>JBBRSH010000059.1:0-25603 GCA_038245555.1 Pyrinomonadales bacterium
ATCCTGCCGGATATTTCGCCCGCATTTCGTCAGCTGTCGATCGGGCGAGCGGCCAGGATCTCGCTTTTGCGTAGCCGAGGACGAGTTGGCGATAAGCGTCTTCGCGCTCTTTGGCGGAAACCGGAAGAGAGTTGAAAACGGACAGAGCGTCCGCCATCCGGCCGGTATTCGCGAGAGCTGTTAGTCGCCGGAGTTGTATCTGGGGCGTTAATTCATTTGGGAAATTGTTTGCAAGATTGACGTATCCGGTCAATGCGTCGGTGTAATTCTTTGCCGCGAAGAGCCTATCGGCCCGGGCAACTTGTTCATCCGCCGTTATAGCTGTTAGCGGTTGGTTCAACAGGGTCAGTTTAGCTTCCGCCTCCTTTGCAAAGCTTGTACCGGCACCGTAAAAATACGTTCGCCGGTAATACTTGATCGCCTCGGGCTGCGAGTTTTGAGCATCGAACGCTTTCGCTGTGAGTAAGAGTGCTTCGGGGTCGTTTCTTTCGGTTAGTTCAACCAGATAAGCCGGTACGTCAACGGCCCGGCCGGCCTGTGTGGCCGCTGTTGCCCATCCCAGTTTGGCCTCTCGAACGCGAATCGAATCGGGGAAATCGCGGACCAGGCTGCCGAAAATTTTCATCGCTTCGGCGCTGTTGCCGCTCGACTGCAGGGCTTTGGCCCGAAGCCACGATGCCTGGTCGGCAACCTTCGTCTTTTGGCGAAAAACGTCACTGTTCAAGATGGCCGCTGCACCTGCAAAATCGTTGTTCTCAAATCTGATCCGCGCATGGAGCAATTTTGCTAGAGCGCCGGTTCGCTTGCCGGCGAACCGCGATTCGATATCGGCCACGACATTCTCCGGCGGCAGCTTGCCGTCGCGCGTCATTCCGCGAAGCGACTGGAGGGCCTGTTCTTCGGTCTGCGCGGAGCAGCCGACGGTCAATAACACTGACAGCAGAAGTGAGGCGATCAGGAGGCTAAATAACTTATGATACATAGCGGCGAGGGTCTCGATGTTTTTTGATGCTGCGTGGAAAGAGGTGTTTGTATCGAAAAGAAACTCTTCCCATATAATTAAGGGCCGTTATATCATAACAAAGAACTTCGTCGGGTTGCGGAGATTCGTGTGATGGGCAAATTCCTCTCTCTTGTTAAATAACGATTTCAACCCGCCGATTCCCGGCATAGAGGTCAATTAGATAACGGATGAAAATAACGCTAAAAATCTTGCTCTTGCTCATTTTCCTCGGATCGCGACTCGCTGCCCAAAATACCGCCCCGGGGCCTACGCCGACTCCCAAGCAGGAGGATGTCGTCAAGATCTCGACCAACCTGATCCAGGTGGATGTGACCGTGACAGATTCGAACGGGAAGATCATCACCGACCTCAAACCCGAAGAGATCGAGATCTATGAGAACGGCAAAAAGCAAAAGGTCACCAATTTCTCGTTTGTTTCGTCCAATAAACCCCTTCCGCCTTCGCCCTCCGGCAGTTCGAAAATCGTAGATAAGGTCCCTGTGCCACAGCCCATGGCGGTTATACCGCAGCAGAGCAGCATCAGACGGACGATCGCGATCGTTATCGACGACCTTTCGATGTCATGGGAAAGTGTCGCTTTTACAAAGGAGGCACTAAAGAAATTTGTGGCGGAACAGGTCCAGGAGGGCGATCTGGTAGCCATCCTGCGCACGGGCGGCAGCATCGGAACGCTCCAGCGGTTCACGACCGATAAAGATGTCCTGTATGCTGCGATCAAAAAGATAAAGTATAACCCAATGGGAACCGGTGGGGTCACGGCATTCGAGCCACTGGAGCCAACCGGGACACAGACACTCAGTCTCGGAATGGGGGGCTTACCCGGGGATGGCGACGCTCAAACGGAGGCGTTTTTAGCCACCGCCGAATCAAGACGCGCAGCGATCTTTACGTCGGGAACTCTCGGCGCCCTTTCCTACGTCGTTGCGGGAATGAAAGAGTTGCCGGGACGTAAATCAGTGGTTCTTTTTTCCGATGGCTTTGACCTTTTTGAACGTGATAAGGACGGGACGCCTAGTACAGGGCTGGCCATGCTGGGCGTACGAAAACTGATCGAGGAAGCCAATCGCGCGGCGGTCGTTTTTTATCCGATCGACCCGCGGGGGCTTCAGGTGGGGTTGTTTGAAGCCGCGGACAACACTCGCGGAATGAAATCGAGGGAGATCCTGTCCGCCGTGAGCACTCGTCGTCAACGCGTGTATGAAAGTCAGAACGGCGTCAATTTTCTCGCACGGGAGACGGGCGGTTTCGCCACATTTAATAACAATAACCTCTACGGCGGTATGCGGCGGGCCCTTGAGGACCAGACATATTACCTCGTCGGATATGTGCCTGATACGGATACATTTGATCCGGCGACGAGCAAATACAACAAGTTGGACGTCAAGGTACTTCGCAAAGGTGCCGCGGTCAGATACCGCAGTGGCTTTTTTGGCGTCACCGATACGAAAAAGATCGTCTCTCCAATTGCTGCCAATTCAAAGAACTATGTAAGCCAGCTTAAGGAAGCTCTGCTTTCACCGTTCGTTGTGAACGGCATCACCCTGAGGCTCAATTCACTGTTTGGGAGTACCGATGGAAGCGATCTTTATGTTCGATCGTTGTTATACCTTGACGCGAATGATCTCAGTGTTAAAGACGAGCCGAACGGTGACAAGACATGCTCGTTCGAGGTGCTCGCGGCTAGTTTCGGACCGGCCGGCGAGCTGGTCGATCAAATCGGTAAAACCTTTACGATGACGGTCAAGCCAGATATTTATAAGCAGATCCTAACCCAAGGCCTCATTTACCATTTTAAGTTTCCGGCAAAAAAGGGAGGCGGGTATCAATATCGCGTCGCGATTCGTGATGCGGCGAGCGGGAAGTTGGGTGCCGCGAGCCAGTTCGTTCAGGTGCCCGACCTCAAAGCTGGCAAGCTCACTTTGTCCAGCATTGTTCTCGAAGACATGTCTGTTGACGACTTTCAGAATTCGTTCGCCATCGGTTCGGCCGTCAAGACGGACCCGATGACCGACACGGCTGTCAGGCGGATCAAAGTCGGCCGTGTCTACCGGTACTCGTTCGAGGCATACAATGCACAGCTCGATGACCAAAAACGTACTAATCTCGAAACCCGGATCCGCGTCTTCAGGGAAGGAAAGCTAATTCTGGATGGCCAGCCGAAACCGTTCGTGTATGTCGGGGCGATCGAACCGGGACATCTTCGCACCCTCGGCGGACTGTCTATCGGATCGGAGATGGAGCCCGGCGATTACATTTTGCAGGTCATCGTCACGGACAATTTTGGAAAGCAAAAAAGGCAGGTGGCCACACAGTTTGTGCAATTTGAGGTAGCGGAATAGCGGGGTGGTTGGATAGTATGGATTGTTTTGCGATAAAGAAATATTTCCTGCTAGTTTGGGTAATGTTGATAGTTGCGGCGAACTCTTTCGGCCAAAACTCCACGTCGCGGCCCACACCCACTCCCGACGACGATGTTGTCGTCAAGATATCGACCAATCTCATCCAAGTCGATGTTACTGTGACGGACTCAAACGGTCGGATCATCACGGACTTAAAACCCGACGAGATAGAGATCTACGAGAATGGCAAGAAGCAAAAGATCACAAATTTCTCATTCGTTTCGTCCGGCAAGCCCGCGTCCGACCGAATGGTGGATGCGGCTAAAAATGTAGGTCACGTCCAGGTGCCGAAGCAACAGCCAGACGCCCCTACACAGAATAGCATCAGGCGCACTATCGCGATCGTGGTCGACGACCTTTCGATGTCGTGGGTCAGCGTCGCTTACACTCGCGATGCGTTAAAGAAATTTGTCACCGAGCAGATTCAGGACGGCGACCTTGTCGCTATTTTGCAGACCGGCGGCAGCGTCGGAGCACTTCAGCGATATACTACCGACAAACGAATCCTCTACGCCGCGATAGACAGGATAAAATACAATCCAATGGGGATCGGTCGTAATGTTTCCTTGGTTCCGGTCGAATTAGATGAGACGCAAGCTACAAACCCCGGAACGGCGGGAGGTGACGAAGCCGACACACTTCTGGCCGCCGCCAACTCAAATCGCACTGCCATTTTTGCTTCGGGAACGCTAGGCTCCTTGCAATACGTCGTTAGTGGTATGAGAGAAATGCCTGGGCGAAAATCTGTGATGCTGTTTTCCGATGGTTTTGATCTCTTTGAACGCGATCGTGAAGGAACGCCACACGAGGGGTTGGCGATGCGGTATGTAAGACAGCTCATCGACCTGGCAAACCGTTCAGCAGTGGTCTTTTATCCGATCGACCCTCGCGGGCTTCAGCCCGGAACGCTGCAGCCTGCCGATATTACACGCGGAATGAACCCACGGTCGACGATGTCGCTCGTTAACGCTCGTCGTCAGCGCGTTTGGGACAGCCAAGAGGGTATCAATTTCCTGGCTAAGGAAACCGGCGGATTCGCCTTCCTTAACAACAACGACATAATCAAAGGCATGGTACGAGCCCTGGACGATCAGAGCTACTACCTTGTCGGATATGTGCCAGATTCAGATACGTTCGACGCAATGGGGAGCAAGTACAACAAGCTAGAGGTTAATGTGCTTCGGAAGGGAGCGAATGTGCGCTATCGGGGCGGTTTTATTGGCAGGGCTGACAAAAAAAAGATCGTAGCGCCGCCTCCCGAAAAGTCGTTTGATTATGTCAGGCAGCTCAGGGACGCGTTGATCTCACCATTTGCTGTCAACGGTATTACGCTCAGGCTCACCTCGCTTTTTGGCAGCACTGGCCCAAACGATCTTTATGTCCGCTCTCTGCTATATATCGATGTGGGCGACTTGACGTTTAAAGACGAGCGCGACGGCCAAAAGACGTGCTCTTTTGAGGTCCTCGCGACGAGTTCTGGCGCTGGCGGCGAGCTTGTCGATCAGATCGGTAAAACCTATACGGTGTCGGTTCCGCCAGATATTTTCAAACAGCTTCAGGCTAAGGGCCTTGTTTATCACTTCAAATTTCCGGCTAAGAAGGCCGGTGGGTACCAATATCGAGTCGCCATTCGTGACCCTGTCAGCGGCAAGATCGGAGCGGCGAGCCAGTTTGTTCAGGTGCCCGATCTTGGAGCCGGAAAGCTAACGTTGTCCAGCCTCGTTCTTGAAGATATGTCGGTCGATGAATTTCAAGCCTCCCTCGCGACCGGTTCGGTTGTGAAGACCGATCCGATGGCGGACACGGCCCTTCGCCGCATCAAGGTTGGCCGCGTTTATCGCTATTCGCTCCAGATCTACAATGCTAGGAAAAGTACAAATCTCGAAGTACGCATTTGCGTCTTTCGCGACGGCAAACTAATCCTTAACGGGCAGCCCAAACCGTTCAAAATGGTCGGAGCGGTCGAACCCGCGTACCTTCGTACCTTCGGCGGCCTCTCGATCGGTTCGCAGATGGAACCTGGTGACTACATACTGCAAGTGATCGTGACCGACAAGGCCACGCAAAAACAGCAGATCGCGACGCAATTTGTGCAATTCGAAGTGGTCGAATAAGATTCAGTTTTATGAAGATCAAGAGTTGTTTCCTGTCAGTCGGTGCATTATTGCTGTGTATAGCAAATTCCTTCGGTCAGGGCACTACACCGAAGGCAACGCCAACTCCGCCGGCCGATGATGTCGTCAAGATCTCGACGAGCCTGATTCAGGTGGACGTTTCCATTATCGATACAAAGGGCAAGGTCGTCACTGACCTCAAACCCGGTGAGATCGAGATCTACGAAAACGGGCAAAAACAGAAGATCACCCATTTCTCATTCATTTCATCGGCGCGCTCGACCCCCGAGAAAACTACAACGGTCGAAAAGGTCGGTGTGCCGATACCGTCGACCGTTTTACGGGCGGACAAGATACGCCGGACGTTCGCATTGGTAGTGGACGACCTGTCGCTGTCGTTCGAAAGCGCATACCAAACCCGCCGGGCATTAAAGAAATTTGTCGACGAGCAAATGGAGGATGGGGATCTTGTCGCCATCATCCGGACCGGTGCTGGAATTGGGGCCTTGCAGCAATTCACCTCGGATAAACGGATGCTGTACGCTGCGATAGACCGGGTCAAATGGAACCCGATCGGTAGCGGCGGCGTCAGTGCCTTTGCTCCGATCGAGCCGCCGACGCTACCCGGAGCATCTCCGACGCCGGATGAAAATAGCGACACTCCAGCCGCCGTCGCGGTCGACAGCACGAAGACCCTCGACGATTTCAGAAGCTCCGTTTTTGCTACGGGAACGCTCGGAGCCCTTAAGTACATAGTGACAGGAATGAGCGAGCTTCCGGGCCGCAAATCGGTGATCCTTTTTTCGGACGGATTTAAGCTGTTCGAGACGGATGAAAACGGATTTCAGTCAAGCGGACGCGTTCTGGATTTTTTGAAGGAGCTCGTCGACACGGCTAACCGTTCGTCGGTCGTCTTTTATACGGTTGACGCCCGCGGACTTCAATACACTGGGATGACCGCTGCTGATAGTGTTACGGACACGAGCCCCGAAGCCCTGAACAAGATCTCGTCGGACCGCCGCGACCAATTGCTCGATACTCAGGAAGGCCTCAACTTTCTGGCAGTTGAAACGGGCGGGTTTTCGATCAAAAACAGTAACGATCTCGCGGGCGGGGTTCGCAAGGTGCTCGACGACCAAAGTTATTACTTGATCGCCTATGAACCGGACGCGGAATCATTCGACGCGGCAAAACGAAAATTTAACAAACTCGAGGTAAAGGTTCTTCGGAAAGGTGTGAGTGCGCGTTACCGAAGCGGATTTTTTAACGTCCCGACTGAAACGGTTGCGAAGGTGTCTTCCAAGCTGACGCCCGCTCAACAGATTCAGACGGCCCTGACCTCGCCATTTGCGGTCGGCGGCATAACCCTCAGGTTGAATGCGCTGTTTGGAAACGACGCGGCAACTGGTTCCTACGTCAAGTCGCTGCTGCACGTGGATGCAAAGGATCTGACGTTTGTTGACGACAAGGACGGAACAAAAAAGGCGACGTTCAATGTTTTGGCCGCGAGTTTTGGTGACAATGGCGCGATCGTAGATCAGATCGGAAAGTCCTACACCCTCGCTGTCAGCGCAAGCAGGTATCAGAAGGTCCTGGCTGATGGCTTTATCTATCGCTTCACGTTTCCTGTCAAGAAAGCAGGTGCGTTTCAATACCGCGTAGCGGTTCGAGATGAAAATAGCGAGAAGGTAGGTTCTGCCAGCCAGTTTGTTGAAGTACCAGACATAAATAAAGGCAAGCTGAATGTCTCGAGCCTGGTTATCGAAACCCTGACCGAGAGCGAGTGGCAAAAGCTGTCCGATCCAAACGGCGGGCCCGTCAGAACCGATCCTCAGACTGACACGGCACTCCGGCGAATCAAGCTTGGCTCCATAATCCATTATGGCTTTGAGATATATAACGCCAAACTCGATCCATCGAAGAAGCCCGACCTGAAAGTAAGTATTCGTGTTTTTCGCGATGGGAAGTTAATTCTCGACGGCCAGCCTGCGATCGTGGATATGAGTACGCAAACCGATCTCCAAAGGATAAAATATTCGGGAGCTTTCAGTATCGGTTCGAAACTGGCGACCGGCGATTACATATTGCAAGCTATAGTTACGGACCGGCTTGCGAAAACCAAAGAGCAGATAGGTACGCAGTTTGTACAATTTGAAGTGATCGAGTAGTCGTTTGGGGCGTATAAACGAAAGCTTTGGAAAAAGTTCTGTTCTCTATTCCGTTCAATTTCTCATTATGATCAATATTAAGTCGATCGAGCTGATCGAGATCAATCTCCCGCTTGTTCATTTTTTCGAGACGAGTTTTGGCCGGACCTACGAACGGCGCGTCATTCTTGTGCGTGTCGAGGAAGCCGACGGCGCCGAGGGTTGGGGCGAGATCACGTGCGGCGAAACGCCCGGCTATTCGGATGAATGGACCGATTCGGCCTGGGTCACGGCCGAGAAGATCCTTGCACCGATGGTCGCGGGCAGGGAATTTGATGCCGCGGCCGATGTGTGGGACGCAATGAAATGGGTTCGTGGCCATCGAATGGCAAAGTCCGGCATCGAGACCGCGTGCTGGGACCTCGAAGCAAAAAAGCTCGGCGTGCCGCTGTGGCGCCATCTCGGCGGCGTCAATCGGGAGATCGAATGCGGCGTTTCGATCGGTATTCAGGATTCGATTCCCGACCTGTTGGGCAAGATCCGAACCGAAGTCGACGCGGGCTACAAACGAATCAAGATCAAGATCTCACCAAGCTGGGATTATGATGTGATCAAGGCGGTCAGGGCGGAATTTGGCGATATCTTGCTTATGGGTGACGCAAATTCTGCCTATACACTCGCCGATATTGACCTGTTAAAGAGCCTCGACGAATTCAACCTGATGATGCTCGAACAACCGCTGCCGTACGATGACATCATCGACCACGCCAAACTGCAGTCGCAGTTACGTACGCCCATCTGTCTCGACGAACCGATCAAATCGCCCGACGACGCCCGCAAAGCCATCGAGCTCAAGTCGGGCAAGATCATCAACTTAAAAAACGGCCGCGTCGGCGGCCACACGCAGTCAAAGCTTGTTGAAAAGATCTGCCGCGAGGCCGGCATGCCCGTCTGGTGCGGCGGCATGCTCGAAAGCGGGATCGGGCGTGCGCACAACATCGCCATCTCAACCCTCGCCGGCTACACCATGCCCGGCGATGTCTCGGCCAGTAAACGCTACTGGCACGAAGACATCATCGAACCTGCGGTCGAGGTTTCAGCGACCGGGACTATCACCGCACGGGAAACTCCCGGAATTGGATTTGAAGTTAAGCGAGATAGGGTAGAAAAATTGGCGGTTCGCACTGTTGAGGTTAATTAAATGGCTAAAAAGAAGTCGCCAGGCATTGATGAGATTATTGCCAAAAAGCTGCTTGTACACTTCAACCGGAAGCCCTTGGATAAGCACCTCCTCTACGGCTTCGTTATCGCTGGCAACGATGAATTCACCCTTTTGAACATTTTTGATGCGGGTCTATTCATGCTAGATGGCTACTGCGTTTTTCTAAATAAAGACGTAAAGAATTACGCGACTTATGAAAATAAAGATTATTTTTTGAGCGAAGTTATTAGACATCAGAAGATAATCCCTAAACCAACGAAAATAGATATCTCAAGTTGGAGGGAGATCGTTCAAACCGTAAGCGAGGGACATCAATTTTTTGTAGTGGAAACTGAACGATTGCATAAAAATGAATGCTACGTTGGAACTCTAAAGTCGATGAAGAAGAAGAGTTTTGTATTACGGGAGATTGACCCTGACGCTTGCTGGTCTTATGAAACCAACTACAAATTTAACGATCTAACGATGATTAAATTTGGTGGGCGATACGAAACCACACTCGCGTTAGTGAATTCAGAACGCGAAAAGAATTCAAAGTAGTTTTTTAGAAGCAATCCAGGATCAAACAAGATCATTCGTTCGCGAGAGGAATTCACCATTCTTGACGCGGTCGCCAACATTTAGCGTTGGCAAACTTTGCCATAAATGTTATTTTCGGTTTATGAGCACGATGAACATTTCGTTGCCGGAAGCTCTGAGATCATTTGTGGATTCGCAGGTTTCTGATGGGGATTACGGCAGCAGCAGCGAGTATATGAGAGATCTGCTGCGGAAGGAGCAGGACCGCGTGCGGCTTCGCCAACTATTATTGGATGGTGCGGCATCTCCGCTAAATGAGGAGCCTTTGAACAAGGCGTATTTCGAGAAATTCCGCAAACGTATCCGGGACCGAAAGTGAGGTCAAAACCGGTAATCACTCGTCACAGGGCGGACGAAGATATTGACCGAGCTTTCGAGTACTACCTCAGTGAGGCAGGCCCGGACCTTGCCGAAGCATTCATCGACGAGTTCGAGCACGCGACATCTCATCTTTCGCGCTTTCCGTTGTCAGGCTCAACGCGTTTTGAGTACGCGTTGGGTATTCCAGGACTCAGGCAATGGCTGTTCCGACGCTTCCCATATGTGATCCTTTATATTGACCAGGAGCACCATGTCGAGATCTGGCGAGTATTGCATGGACATACCGATATCCCCGCCTGGATGCGGGACGGAGAGTAATAGACAATGAGTGAACCAGATCATTTTCTCGAGGTGATCTGCTCAAACGATTGGGATTCTGACCCGTCAAAAAGAAGCAAAAGTTCTTTCACCGTTACAACGCCCAATAGATCGGCAGCACGATCATCACGACCGCGAACAAGATGGCGGTCAGTGGCAGTCCCACCTTAAAATAGTCCCGAAAACTATATCCGCCAGGGCTCATCACGAGGATGTTGACCGGATGGCTCAGCGGCGTGATGAACGCCATCGACGTCGCCATCGCGACGCACATGATCATTGCCCGCGGGTCGACGCCCGACTGCTGAGCGATCTGGATGGCGACCGGCCCGACGATCGCGGCGGCGACCGCGCCGTTCACCATCTGGGTAAAAATGACGGTGACGATGAATAGTCCCGCGACCAACGGGAGCGCGCCATGGCCTCCAAAAATATCCAAGATCTCGCCGGCGGCGAGGCCGGCGGCATTTGTCTTTGAAAGGGCGATCCCCATCGGCAGCATTCCCGCCACGAGGAAAACTGTTTTCCATCCGACAGCGGCGTAGCCCTGTTCGATAGTGATGATTTGCGTCAGCACCATCGAAAGTGCTCCGCCGAGCATGATCGCACCGGTCAGTTCCGGATAGATAAGGGCAAGGATCAGTGTGGTGATAAATATCATCAACGCCGCGCGGCCCTTGCCCGGAACTGTAATATCGGTTTCTCCCTCGGTCATCAGAAGGATCAGGTTAGGATCGTCCTTCAGGATCGCGAGCTTTTCAAGCGGCCCCTGCAGCAGCAGGGCATCGCCAAAATGTAGTTTAACGTCTGCGAGGTCGGTCAGTACCTCCTTATCGCCGTGCCATACGGCCAATACCGACAATCCGTACTTTTCCCTGAAATGAGAATCCCGGATCGTCATGCCGATAAGCTGCGAACGCGGAGCCAGCATCGCCTCGAAAACCTCGACGGCGTGCGATTCCAGGTCGCTTTCGGACCATTTGGACTCCGGGAGAAACTCCATGTACGGCTCAACGTCGCGGCTACGGAAATCCTCTTCGTTGCCCTCCAGGACGAGCGTATCGCCCGACTTCAGCTTTGTTTGAGGCGTCAGGTCGAGAAACTTTCTTTTGTCCCGCTCGATCGCCACCACGCTTACGTCAAAATCCTCGCGGAGAGTGCATTCAGACAGCTTTTTACCTGATAGGAACGAATTTGTCGGTATGCGAGCACGAAAAAGGCTGTCGCCCAGCCGGTAGGCGGCGACGAGATCGGACTGCCTCGACGCGTCCGGAGCAACTGTGCGTTCGATCGGCGAGTCGCCGGGCAGCGATCTGCGGCCGATAAATGCGACGTATAAGATACCGATGATCACCACCGGAATGCCCACTGGTGCGAAATCCGTTATCCGGAACCCTGCAATATTATTATCACGAAGCAGTGAATTGAGAACGATGTTCGAGGTGGTAAAGAGTGTCGCCATCCCGCCCAGGATCGTCGAAAACGCCAGCGGTATCAGGATCTTAGCAGAGTTTACGCCGGCCTTTTTTGCCGCACCCGTCGCTGCCGGCAGCAAGACTGCAGCCGCCGCGATATTGTTCATAAACAGCGACAGAAAGGCACCCGCGACCATTACTGACACGATCAGATGAAGCTCGCTCCGGCCCCCGACGCGCGACAGGATGTGACCGACCTGTTCCGTCACGCCCGTTCGCTGGAGTGCCTCGGTCAGGACAAAGATCGCAATGATGGTAATTACCGCCGTGCGGCTAAACCCGGAAAAGGCTTCCTGCGTCGTCAGTACTCCAGTCAACCCGAGCGCGACGACCACCAGCAGGGCAACCAGGTCCGCCGGCAACCGATTCGAGAGAAAAAGGATCAGTGCCGAGCCCAGTATAATTAGGGTTATTGTGAGATCGTTTCCCAAGCCTCAAGTGTAGTGTGATAGAGGAAAGGATTCAATCGAAGATCATTCTCAACTTCTTACCGCCGCTCCGTCCTCTGGTCCCAAATAGAGGGCCTTCGCTCAACGCGTCGATTCTCAAACCAAATCATTGCTCGCGTTTATGGTCAAAAAAAATGCCTCGCGCTGTGAGAAGCCCGGGGCATATGGGATTAGCCGACCACGTGTGTTGTAGAAATGCAATGACATAGCATTCTTGACACACCTGGTAGAATAGAAACTGGATGGTTCTGCTGTGATTTGTATGTTGTCGGGAGGATGATCTTTGAAAAGTGAGATCGAGCGGTCAATACCTTTGAGTTCGGCTAAAGTGTTCCATGTTTTTGGGGTAAACGCAGGAAACACGAAGTTTAGCGACGATCGTTCCACCTAAGGCGCGAGAATTTTAAGTGGAACGCTTTTTTTGAGTCTGACTAAAGAAAACACATGGCTTAAACCCTTCCACATTGGAAATAGTGGAACACTTTGGAATTGTGAATTCGAATGATGAATAGACGGGAAATAGTCGTGAGTCATTCTCGAATGATGATTAGAATTTCCAATCGAGACCGGTGTTTCGAGCAAAGTCAGGTGCTCGTCGAGGCAGGAAACGCTTCGATCAGTGATTCGAGTGAGGAGTCGTTTTGGCGGTCAGTTTTATGTCGCGGACCGAAAATGTTAGTCTATTCGTTTTCGGGAAATTGTATTTATGAGCAGTCCACAACCAAACAAGATCATCTTTTCGATGGTCAAGGTTAGTAAGTTTTACGATAAAAAGCCGGTTCTGAAGGACATTTATCTTTCGTTCTTTTACGGAGCGAAGATCGGTGTGCTGGGATTGAACGGCGCGGGAAAGTCTTCACTTTTGAGGATAATTGCGGGCACCGACAAGGATTTTAACGGCGAAGTCGTTTTTTCAAAAGGCTATTCCGTCGGGTACCTCGAACAGGAGCCGAATCTTGACGAAACCAAGACGGTTCAGCAAATCGTCGAGGAAGCCGTCCAATCGACCGTCGATATGCTCAAGGAATTTGAGGAGATCAACGCCAAATTTGCCGAGCCGATGGACGACGATGCGATGAACGCGTTGATCGCACGCCAGGGCGAAGTGCAGGAAAAGCTTGACCATGCCGACGCCTGGGATCTCGATTCGCGGCTTGAGATGGCGATGGACGCTCTTCGCTGCCCGCCGCCCGACACGGTGATCAGTACGCTGTCCGGCGGTGAGAAACGTCGCGTCGCACTTTGCCGCCTGCTGCTGCAAAAGCCAGATATTTTGCTGCTTGATGAGCCGACAAACCACCTTGACGCCGAGAGCGTCGGCTGGCTCGAACAGCATCTGCAGAAATACGAGGGCACGATCATAGCGGTTACGCACGACCGTTATTTCCTCGACAATATTGCCGGATGGATATTGGAACTCGATCGCGGACAGGGAATTCCTTACCAGGGAAATTACTCGTCGTGGCTCGACCAGAAGAGCACCCGACTTGCTCAGGAAGCCCGCAGCGAGGACAAACTTCAAAAGACGCTCGAACGCGAGTTGGAGTGGATCCGCATGTCGCCAAAGGGCAGGCACGCGAAATCAAAGGCCCGCATCAACGATTACGAAGCGATGGTCGCGACCGAGTCTGAGAAACATGCCGACGACCTCGAGATCTACATTCCGCCGGGCCCGCGTCTCGGCGACATCGTCATCGAGGCCCACGGTGTTTCCAAAGGTTATGGCGACACGGTCCTTTTCGAGAATCTCGAATTCTCGCTGCCGAAGGGCGGCATTGTGGGAGTGATCGGCCCAAACGGAGCAGGTAAAACGACGCTTTTCCGGCTGATCACCGGCCAGGCTACACCCGATGCCGGCACGTTCAAGGTAGGAGAAACAGTCAAGCTAGGCTATGTCGATCAGTCGCGTGACTCGCTCAATGCCGAGAAGAACGTCTTTGATGAGATCTCCGACGGGCTGGACAACGTGACACTTGGCACTCGCACAATGAATGCCCGCACCTATGTCTCAAAATTTAACTTTTCGGGAGCTGATCAGCAGAAATTTGTTGGCCAGCTGTCGGGCGGTGAACGCAACCGCGTACATCTCGCGAAAATGCTCAAGACCGGTGCCAACGTCCTGCTGCTCGACGAACCGACGAACGACATCGATGTCAACACGATGCGGGCACTCGAAGAAGCTCTTGAAAACTTTGCCGGCTGTGCTGTCGTCATCAGCCACGACCGCTGGTTCCTTGACCGCATCGCGACACACATCCTCGCATTCGAGGGCGACAGCCACGTCGAGTATTTTGACGGCAACTACAGCGAATACGAAGAAGATCGCAAACGCCGCCTCGGCCACGACGCGGATCAACCGCACCGGATCAAGTACAGGAGCTTGACGCGGGCTTGAGGAGTCGGACTGTGCCGTTGGCGGCACAGCCGCGCTAGTGAAATGACGACGAACGGAAAAGCAGAGCTTTTCTTTAAATATAGCGGCAGGCCGCAAATCGTCGAAGCTCTAACACGATGATCAAAATTTTCGGCTGTTTTTTTTTAGCCTCGTTAATCTTTACGGCGTGCGGTTCGCGAGGCGAAACTAGCCAAAATTCCTCCCCGGCGGTTCCGACGCCGTCGACTCCTGAGCCGACGTTAACTCCTACACCCACACCCGCAGGCTTTAACGCCCAGGCGGAACTTCTCGACGCCCGTGATAAGAAGACAACGTCTCCGATCGGCACGTTCAATTTCAAGAACTTTACCTACGAACTACCGCGCGGTTGGCAGAACCCCGACGGAACTACTGAGATCACACTCACCAACGGCCGTATCGCTCCGATCGAAGGCAAGACGAACAGCGACGACATGAGCCCGGAGGACAAGGCTGAGGCGAAGTTGAACCGCCGTATCGGAATGTCGTATGTCACGACCAAGTACATGGACGTGACCGGCGACGGACAGGACGAAGCGATCGTTATTCTCAAGATCGAAACAGCCGGCTCGGCGATACCACAACTTGTATATATTTTTGATTGGAAGGATGAGAAGCCCGCGCTTATATGGCCTTTTCGAACGGGCGATCGATCTGACGGAGGCTTAAAAAACATCCGGGTCGAAAATGGTCTGGTCGTTATCGAGATGTTCGGCCAGGATAGATTCATCCTTGGCCAGACCGAAACGGGCAAGATCACTGGCGATTACGAGCAGCTTTGCTGTCCGAGCTATTTCACGCGTTCAGTTTATAAATGGAACGGCAAGAATTTTCTGATGCAGGGTAAAAGGTTGACCTATCTCGTTGCCGACCCGCATGCTCCGCCCGAAGAGAATCTGGGTGAAAAGGTGAACGCACCTCAGAAATTCCGAAAATAAAACTTGGGGCTTGGTCTGGGATCCCACAGATTAGCGGGCGAGCTCGTGAAGTGAATAATTAGAAATGCTAATGTACTTCAATATTGGATATTAATACCGTATATTTGCGGATATGGGAAAACAGGCAGATTATAGAGGCGAAGATGGGGCGGACGTTCCAAATCGTTATTTAGCAGGTCCCGCGTCCGCTCTGCTATTAAACGGAGGCGACGTTGATGGAAGCCAATATTCTCGACCGCATTCAGTTCGCGTTCACGATCACATTTCATTATCTCTTTCCGATGCTGACGATGGGCCTTGCACCGATCATCGTCATTTTTAAGACACTCGCGATCAGAAGAAAGGACGAACGCTGGAATGAGATCGCCAGGTTTTGGGGCAAGATCTTCGGTATCACGTTCCTGTTTGGCGTTGTCACCGGCATACCGATGGAGTTTCAGTTCGGCACGAACTGGGCTGCGTTCTCTAAGTACGCCGGCGGCGTCATCGGCCAAACTTTGGCGATGGAAGGCACTTTCGCGTTCTTCCTCGAATCCGCTTTCATCGGCCTCTTTCTCTTCGGCGAAAAGCGGCTCGGGCAGACGATGCATTGGGTAGCGGCGTTTCTGTTGTTCGTCGGAACATGGCTTTCTGGTTGGTTCATCATCGCGACCAACGCCTGGATGCAGCACCCGGTCGGATACGACGCGTTGCCAGATGGATCGATCCAACTAAACAGCTTTTGGGCCCTCGTGCTCAATAAATGGGCGGTCTACCAATACATGCACAACATGGGCGGGGCTGTCGTGGTCGGAGCTTTTTCGGTTTCGGCACTCGGCGCATTCTATCTGCTTTCAAAACGAAAAGTAGAGTACGCCCAGATGTTTATGAAGGTGGGCGTCATTGTCGGCTGCATCGCCAGCATCTGGATGCTCTTTCCGTCGGGCGACCGTCAGGGCAAAATGATCGCCGAGTTTCAGCCGGTCACGCTCGCCGCGATGGAAGGGCTCTATGATACAAAGGACGGTGCCCCGCTAGTCCTGATCGGCCAGCCGGATATGGAGAAACAGCGGCTCGATAACGCCGTTCATATCCCGAACATGCTCAGCTTTATCACCTATCAGCGTTGGGACGCCAAGGTTCGCGGGCTCAACGAGTTTCCAAAGGAAGACCATCCGACAAACGTCCCGCTCCTCTATTACAGCTTTCATATAATGGTCGGTCTGGGGACGATCTTTATCGCGATCATGATGATCTCGGCCTTTTGGTTGTGGCGTGGCTGGCTCTTTAACGCAAACTGGCTGCTTTGGATATTGATGCTCAGCTTTCCGTTGCCGTTTGTGGCCAACACGGTCGGTTGGGCGGTCGCGGAACTCGGACGCCAGCCGTGGCTCGTCTACGGACTTTTCCGCACCGAACACGGCCATTCGCCTATGGTTTCGGGGGGCAACGTGCTGTTCACGATCCTCGGATTTGCGGGAATGTACACCATTCTTGCTATGCTCTACATCTTTTTGATGCTCCGGCGGATCGATCAGGGTGCGGACGAAATGGGACTTGAGATCACGGTTGAGGCTCTGTAAAAGGAGGACAAAATGGAAACAGTTTGGTTCATGATAGTCGCGTTTATGTTGGTCTGTTATGTTGTCCTCGACGGGTTCGATATCGGAGCGGGCATTGTCCATTATTTCGTCGGTCGAAACGAACGCGAACGGGCAACGACGATCAGTGCGATCGGCCCTGTCTGGGATGGCAACGAGGTTTGGCTGCTCGCAACGGGCGGCACGCTGTATTTCGCGTTCCCGCCTCTTTACGCGGCAGGATTCAGCGGGTTTTATCTCCCATTGATAATGGTCCTGTGGCTGCTGATAATGCGTGCCGCGGGCATCGAACTACGGCATCAGCTTAGCAATCCGCTGTGGACGAGTTTTTGGGATTTTGTATTTTCGATGTCGAGTATTTTACTCGCGATATTTTTTGGCGCGGCCCTCGGAAATGTTGTTCGCGGTGTGCCGCTTGATGCGACCGGATATTTCTTTGAACCGTTGTTCACAGATTGGAGCACGACCGGGGCGACCGGTATTCTCGATTGGTTCACCGTACTCTCTGGCGTTGTCGCGTTTGTCGCACTCGCTATCCATGGCGCCAGCTATCTCGCAGTAAAAACCGAAGGCAATATGAATGCCCGTGCCCGCAAGGTGGTCAGTGTCGCGTGGTTCGCACTTGTGTTCGTGACAATTCTGAGTCTCGCTGCAGTTCTCAATGTTCGGCCGACCATTCTGGCCAACTACTTTTATCTGCCGGTTGGCTGGCTGATTCCAGTAGGTGTCATGGCGTCGTTGGGCGCACTTAAATATTTCAACGCGAAGGGAAACGACAAAGCTTCGTTCATTGCGTCGTCCGTCTATCTAGCAATGATGCTCGGCGGTGCGGTCTACGGGCTTTATCCAAACGTCCTGCCGGCGCTCGACCCGGCATTTAGCCTGACGATCCAGAACTCGAAGGCCGGCGCATATGGCCTCGCTGTCGGTTTGCTCTGGTGGACGATCGGAATCGTGATCGCCCTGGGTTATTTCGTGTTCTTATTCCGAACTTTCAAGGGTAAAATTTCTGTCGACGATATTCATTAATAGCAGGCTCATCTTGTAAGCGATCTATAACTTGCTCGCGACCGTACCACAAGATTCGGCCTAGCGATCCGCACCCGAACCTCGTGAAGAGCGGAATCAGCGACATCATCCGGCGGGTAAAATCCGAGGCGGTATTGACGTCGAAGCTCGTCAACGATCAGTTCGAATGTCTTTTTTAATTGTCCTGCCTCGGCCGAATAAAATCTCACGGCTGTCACCATCGACAGCTTTTTCATGAATTCACCTGCGGCCTCGGTTTTTTCCGCTTCACGGCTGCTGCTCTCCGAACCGCTTCGTGTTTGTCGCGGTATCGTACCCGTTTTAAGCATTTTTTCGATCAATAATTTTTCGGCGGTTCTGAACTGGACGGTGTAAACGAGAGTGTCCGTTTCCTGCAGTTTGAGGAGCAGTTTAATTGGTGTGATGTGGCTGCCGCCGTCGCGGCCGTCCGTCAGGACGATAATGGCCTTTCGTCCGGTCAGGCCTTCAAATGACGTAAATACGGTTTGGTAGACGGCATCGCGGAGCGTCGTCCCTATTTCGTCCGGGATCCTTGCTTCCTTGATCCCACGGCGAAGGACTCCTGATCGCTGGTCAATGGGACGAGGATGTTGGTCGTTCGGTCAAACGTGACGATCATCGCCTGATCTTTCGGTCCAAGCAACTTGAGGAGCGACCGTGCGGCATCCTTGATGTCGTCCAGCACGGGCCGCGTGCTGTGGCTCGTGTCTATCAAGAGGGCAATTGTCAGGGGTTCGTCCGTTGCGCCGAAAAATTCGATCTTTTGTTCTACGCCGTCCTGGAGGATGGCAAAGTCCCGTACCGTCAAACCGGGAATATAACGCCCGTCGCGATCGCTGACGATGACCGGCACGCTGACGAGCCGGGTTTCGACCTTGATCACGTCGTTATCCGGTTTGTCCTGTGCAACGACGGTCAATGCTCCCGCGCACAGACCGAAAGCCAGCAATAATATCTTTCTCGCGACCATATCCCACCAAGTTTAAGCGATATAAGTGTCCATGACCGCAAAAAAGTGGAAATACCATCTGCTTTATAATATAAAGTACTTGACAGACAGAATTACTTGGCGTATCTTCGGATAACTATGGCAAAGCTGCAGGCTGTAAAACACGACGAACCAAACCGAATGCCAGCTATAAATATTGGCGACCGGGCGATCGATAACCTGGAATTTATCCGGGAGACGATGAGCCGATCAACGCAGTTTACCGCCGTGCCGGGGTATGGCGGAATGTTGATGGGCGTGACGGCGGCTGTGGCTGCATACCTTGCGGCCGGGCAGGTCTATGTTCGCGATTCGTTAGTGGTGTGGTTGTTCGAAGCGATGCTTGCCTTTGCGATCGGACTTCTAGCGATGTGGCAGAAGTCGAAGATCGGCGGCCAATCGCTGCTGTCGGTGCCGGCCCGGAAATTCGCCATGAGCTTCGCCCCGCCCTTGATCGTTGGTGTCGCAACGGTCCTGGGCGTGTGGCGATACGGGAATTATGAAGCGATGCCCGCCATCTGCATGCTTAGCTACGGCGCGGCGGTCGTCTGCGGCGGGGCGTTCTCGGTCCGCATCATTCCGGTTATGGGGTGGTGCTTTATTTTGTTGGGGATCACGGCGTTTGCACTGCCGCCACATTTTGGAAACTTGATGATGGGAGCGAGCTTTGGCGGACTGCATATAGTTTTTGGCGCGGTCATCGCCCGTCGTTACGGCGGATAGGAGCTTATGCCCACGAAACACACGAAAAGGCACTAACAAAATCCTTACCGATGCAGGTGGATGCTATCGATTAGGCCGGCGACAATCAGATTCCTAATTTAGTGCTTTTCGTGTATTTCGTGGGCAGATAATTTTATGGCAAAGAATTTGGCAGTAAAAAATTACGAACATTCACAAGGGCTTCGTGTCGCTCGTGCGGCGGAAAACGTGTCGAATGATCTCGACAAGATCATCCATGAACGAATGCGTCTTGGCATGATCAGCGCCCTTGCGGCCAATGAAAAACTTAGCTTTGGTGATCTCAAGAACCTGTTGAATACGACCGACGGGAATATCAGCGTACACGCCAGAAAGCTCGAGGACGCAGGATACGTGACTTGTGAGAAATCATTTAAGGGCCGGATGCCGCTGACCGAGTTTGCGATAACGAAGGAGGGCCGGGCGGCGTTAACTCGCTACCTGGACCACATGGAAGCGTTGATCAGATCGATGAAGGCAAGATAAGGAACGGCCGAAAAGAAGATCGCAATGTTCAACCAACTGCTCAGATCGTGCATCCTGCTCACCGCATTCGGCTTGCCCTGCTGGATCGTGGTTCGAACATTCATGGCGGTACGATCGGCACGCCGAGGAGAAATGACTTCATGGAGTCGCGAAGCGTTCCTGGCCCTGTTTTTCTCATACATGGTCGTCGTCATCTTACCATCGCTCCAATGGCCGCGTCGATCAACATTGAGGCGACATACAATCTGGTCCCGTTGGTAAACATGTTCTCGTGGCTTGCTCCCGGCAGCGTCAGCCCGGCCGAGTGGGTTAAGTTTTATCTGGAGAACATTCTCGGAAATCTGTTTCTATTGATGCCGCTTGGTTTCTTCCTGCCGCTGATCTCCAAGAGCTTTCGAAGGTTTAGAAATGTCTGCCTGACGGCGTTTGCGACGACTGTGTTGATCGAATCGATCCAATTTGTTTCTCAATACTTTGGCAGCGTGCGGACGGCCGACGTTGACGACGTGATCTTAAATACCTTGGGAGCGTGCGGCGGATTTTACATTTTCAGATTGCTGTACGGACTGTTGGACGGTCCGGTCGAACCGGCTGAATGTTAGACGTAATTCCTGATTATTATTCCTATGGAGGCGGTGAAATGGGCGTGCTCTTAATGTTAATGACGATCGGCGGGATACTCGTTGCCGCAGTAACGCTAGCGGTTTCGCTCGTATTGAAAAAAACGTGGCTCCGTAATTTTACGATTTCGGGCGTCGCGATCTGGTTTGCATTTTATGCGGTAATGCTTTTCGGATTCTCATTTGCGAGCGCGGAAAAGACCCTTTCGATGAACGAGCCGAAAGCATTTTGCGGGTTCTATCTGGACTGCCATATGCATTCAGAGGTGACCGGCGTGCGAACGGCGAAAACCATCGGAGACCTGGCCGCCAATGGAAAATTCTACATCGTGAATATCAAGGTGTTCAGCGACGCCCGAAATCCGGCGATCGCCTTTCGGCTTTTGGAGCCACGCGCCGTCGTAAGGGACGGATCGAACGGCTCTCACATGCGGGAAGAGGAGGCTGAAAAGCTCCTTCCGTCGGCAAATATCGATCTTGGACGTGATATTCGCGGCCGGGAAACAATCGAAAAAGAGATAGTTTTCGATCTTCCCGCCGGCGCGAATGAACCAAAGCTCGACATACGAGAAGGATACGGAATCGACCTTGTCATCGAGGCCGTTCTAATAGACGACGAAGACAGCATTTTGCACAAGCGCAGCTATTTCCAGATTATGGAACAAAGTGAGTCTACGGGCGTCAAATAGTTAGACAGATTCCCAGTTACAGATTCAGAGGTCTTATGAACTCAAATTTCCAGGCCAAAGAGCGACGAGTTTTTTACCGGTTCGAGGAGATCGACCAAACATTGAACATTGGCGAGATCGAAATACTCACTACCGATCGCGACTCTGATCCGAACGCCGGTGTGTCGCCAAATTATGTCGATGTGAGCGATGGCTTCTGGCGACGACAGTTTGGCTCGAACGTGACGCGGCCCCAACGTGTTTTCGACTGGATAATGGGTGTTTTGCTGCCAGTCGTTTGCTTCTTTTTTGACCCGATAGTATTCAAAACGGCGGAACAAAACGGCAACCCACTGCTACACAATTTCAAATGGTTTGCATACACTCTAGCGATTATTTCGCTCTTCGCGATGATGGGCTGGCTGTTTTTCGGCGGCAAGTTGAAATGGTTGAACGGTATGTTTGCGGGCCTCTTCTTCGCGGGCGGCCTGATCTCGATGGCGGTCGGCATCGTCTTGTTTCCATTTAGTATGATCGGAATGGCCTTTCTGATCGGGTTCCTCGGCTTTACGCCATTTTTTTCATCGATTATCTATTAGCGTAACGCCGTTCGTGCGATGCGGGCAGCGGGACCTTTCTTTGATACGCGAACGTTGAGATACGTTGCGATGCTCACGGCTATCTGCAGCATTGTTCTGCCGTGGCTCTTGAATCAGGCGGGAAGGTAATGGACGAATCAATGTCGACAATTAAAAGAGTCCTCTATGCGGTCTGCGGTGTGGCTGCTACGGTGCCGTGCCTGTTCTTTTCCTGGTACACGGTGCGTTTGATCTACCTGAATCTAACCATGTCGGCGGAAGACGCGGCGACACATCGGAGTGGCGGAATGCTGATCGGAGCGATCGCGTTTCCCGTGGCTGCAATTATTTTTGGAGCTATCAGTTGGTATTTACTCAAAAAAGCCCGGAGGTCGCCAGGTTTGCGAACGTAGCAGCTTGGTTATTTATATGAACGAACGCACTAAAACCAGTTTGGAAATTATTCAAGTGGCCCTGGTGATTGGGGTCATCGGCGATGTTTTTTTACGCGTTACGCCGTGGGGTGTTAATGTGCTTTGCTTTAACGCTGTATTTACGGCCGGAATGTTTACGCTCCTGTGGCGTAGGGCTCCTCAATACCTCACCAGGCAGACGTATGGATTATTTGCCGCATTACTCTTTTTCGCGGCAATGTTCGCGTGGCGCGATTCGATCGAACTGCGGATAGCCGATACGTTTGCGATCCTGGCTGTGGTCGCGGTACTTTTCCTGCCGAGGATGAAGGTCACGGCACAGGTCGCGGGCGTTTCCCACTATATTGCCGGATTCGTCGGGTCGAGCCTGAGTGCACTCGGGGCCCCGTTGTTATTGATCTTCTACGATGTCGAGTGGACAAAGATACCAAATAACGGCTGGCGAAAGCATGCGTTTTCAGCGGCACGCGGCGTTGCCATAGCCGCCCCGCTGATCCTGATATTCGGAGCCTTGTTTGTCGCGGCGGATGCCGCTTATGAAGGGCTGGTCCAGAGGGTATTTAACATCAAGCCGGAAATAGTTTTCACCCACCTTCTTCTGTTCTCGGCTTTTTCCTGGATGACGGCGGGATATCTGCGGGGTGTGTTTTTCAATAAGGATGACTTTGTTGAGACACCGGGTGAAACTCCTATGGGATCGGCGACCGTCGCTACTCAGCCGAATGAAAGCAAGTTCGAGCATGTGCGAAAGGAATCGGGCGAATATCCGGTAACCCTTCCTAACAATCATTCCGTTACCGAGCATATCAACGCTTCGGACGAGCCGGAGTTAAAGACGAACGCACCTGAAAGCAGCGAACCGTCTGATTCGCAAGATCTGAGCGCTGCCGCCGCGGAACCGAAAGTCGATGAGAAGGCGCGAAGCTGGGCCAATTTCGATAACTCGGTATTGCCTGCCTCGTTTACGTTGGGAGCAGTCGAGGTGAGTGTGATTCTTGGCTTGATGAACCTTCTGTTTCTCAGTTTTGTTATCGTCCAGGTGCCTTATCTGTTCGGGGGAATGGAATTGGTGCAAAACACGCCTGATTTTAAGCTCGCCGAATACGCACGCCGAGGTTTTGGCGAACTAGTGACAGTTTCGGCACTGGTTCTGCCCATTCTGCTCCTCGGGCATTGGCTGATCCGAAAAGAAAGCCGGGCTGCGGCCAACTTGTTTCGCATCCTTGCGGGAACGCAGATCGTGCTGCTCTTTGTAATTATGGCTTCGGCGGTTCAGCGTCTGGTCCTCTTAACGGGAAGCCTCGGCTACGGCATGACGACGATCAGGCTTTATCCGATGATCTTCATGACCTGGCTTGCGATCGTGTTCGTATGGTTCGGATTTACCGTCCTCCGGGGCTCGCGTCAGCATTTTGCCTGGGGAGCCTTGTGGTCGGCGTTCCTGGTGCTTGGAGCAACCCAAGTGCTCAATCCCGATGCATTTATTGTCAGGACCAATATCGCCTTGATGGAGCACGGGCGCCCGTTTGACGCCACCTACAATTCTCGTTTGAGTGACGACGCATTGCCAGCCCTGATGGAATCGTTTGACGATCTGACTTCAGAGGATAAAAAGACGGTTCTCATGAACGTCGGGGAACGTTTTTGCGAAAAGAGCGAAGAGAGCGACCTGCGGAGCTGGAATTTTTCACGATGGTATGCGTCCAGAGCATTGAATGAAAAAGAAAAGGTCTTTACGACGTTCGGTCAATGCGATTCGGGCCGATACTCATACCCGAGGTACGGCGATATTCCATAAGAAAGTTATTTTTCTTGCTTTTACCGTCGTGATTTTCGTAGTCTTAGGACGTGTCCTCAGCATTTTGAAGGATGCGTCCTTATTCCCCTTTACAGCAAATGTCCGAAGAACGATCATTGAAACGCGACCTGATCCGCGAATATCTATCGTATTGCCGGGTCGAAAAGGGATTGGCCGTGAATTCGATCGAGAGTTATGAGAATGACCTCGGCCGACTTAACTCTTGGGTTGAATCGAATCAACTCGATATTCTAACGCTTTCGAGACAGGGCCTTCGTGAATGGCTGATCGACTTATCCGCCGACAAATTGTCCGAAAATTCGAAGCGCCGACTGATAAGTGCGGTCCGCGGATTTTACAAATTTCTGATGTTCGACGGCTACGTCACCAAAAATCCTGCCGAGGATCTGGTTGCCCCGCAAAAGGGCGTTTACCTGCCGCGATTTCTCAACCGGACCGAGATCGAACTTTTACTTGCGACTCCCGATACATCGTCAGAAACTGGCCTCCGCGACCGTGCAATTCTTGAGTTGATGTACGCTTCGGGTCTGCGGGTTTCTGAGGCTGTGAATGTCAAAATTCATGATATTGACGTCGATGCAGGGATTCTTACGACGACCGGAAAAGGTAGTAAAACAAGGCGAGTGCCGGTCGGTTCGAGCGCGGTCGAGTGGCTGAAAAGCTATCTAAGCTTACGTCGTAAGAAAGAAATTATCGAAGTTGACCGCCTTTTTGTCACGCCGAACGGGTCGCCGATGAACCGGCAGGGAATATATCTTCTCATCGCCGATTATGCCCGAAAATGCGGTCTACAGGGCGTTTCGCCGCATACCTTGCGTCACTCTTTTGCGACACACCTTGTCCAGAACAACGCGGATATCCGCTCGGTCCAGCAGATGCTTGGCCACGCCGATATTTCGACCACACAGATCTACACGCACATCACGAGTAACCAGTTAAAAAGGAATTATGAGAGATTCCACCCGCGAGCGAGGACCACCTAACGCAAAAAACCATCATTTTGGCGCTTGCAACTTGCGAAGGATTTCGTTAGTATTGGAAATTTGCTAATTGGCTCAAAAAGCCGTTAGCAGGAGTAACAATAGGGTTTGCATGGGTGGTCGAGCGGTCAAAGGCAACGGGCTGTAAACCCGTCGGATTAATTTCCTACGTAGGTTCAAATCCTACCCCATGCACCATTTTGGGCGGGAGTAGCTCAGTTGGTAGAGCGTCAGCCTTCCAAGCTGAATGTCGCGAGTTC
>JBBRSH010000060.1:0-25481 GCA_038245555.1 Pyrinomonadales bacterium
CACCACGGATCTCGGATCCCTGATCCGAAACGCTGTTGCCGCCAAAAACTCCTAAACTTTGAGCTGATTTGAAATTGAGTGCATAGCTGAGCATCTCAACCGTTGCTCCGCCCTGGCCTTCCTGATTAGATGCACTAACCGTTGAAGCTACCGAAGACGGGGCAAATGACCAGCCTAAAACGATCATGATGCCGACGGCCAATGCCACGGCACCCAGGATCGCACGATTCTTCATTTTGCTTTCCATTATTTTTCTCCTCTCTACTAAATTTTTTCGAAATTGAATATCTTTCACAAAGAACCGTGTTATCCAATAATTCTGCGTCGATTCTCCGCCAAGTACGGATATTTCCTCGCAAACCTTCTGGGCTCCCAATTCTCTTACCCAAAATAGAAAGATATTTCTATAAGCGGTAGCAATATATGGCGAATACATGACAGCTTCCGAAAAAACAACTAGAAAAATGAGATTTGGTCTATCGATCAAGCTCTTAAAGTTAAATAAAAAAGGCAGCTTTTCAGCCGCCCTTAAGTGGAAGTTAATCTGCCAACGAATTAAACCTGGTCACGCCACTTTAGGACCTCTTCACGAAGGATGGGATTTTGTTGAAAGCTTCCGGTCTGACCTTGTGCTGCGGTTGCTCGTTGAATATGCCAGTAGCTCAGCCCAAGCTTGCCGCATGCCCGTAGATAATGGCTGCGGGCCCAGTACTTGCCTGAAAATAGGCCGCTAACGAGCCAACCTGAACTCTTAAACGCCGAAGTAACGGTCTTCCCGAGTTCAGGCGTGATCAGGCCGCGGGCAATATCAATAGCCAGCATTTCACGAAGGATCTTGCCCTGGCGATGCATCACATAAAACGCGAATATCGCGAAGATGCAGAAAAACGGGAGTTCCAGAACGATATAGCCGGCGACAAATCCCTGCAACCCTCCCAGAAACGCCATGCCATTCCAAAGAGCGTGGAGACCGACCGCGCAGCAGTACCCAACGAAAGGCATTATTATTCGTAGTATCTTATTATGCGATTCGCGGGCTATGCCGCAGCCAATTCCCGTCATCGATGTAAATGTGACGTGAGCAAATGGCGATAAAATGCCCCGAATGACAAATAGTATAGCAAGGCCCGCCGCTCCGCCACCGCCGATCGCCCGACCGTAATACAACACATTTTCGACCGTCGCAAACCCAAGTGCGATTATTCCCGCAAATACGATGCCGTCTAATATGTCATCGAAATATCGCCGAAAGAAGATAAGAAGTATCAGCACCCCAAGCCCTTTTGACCCCTCTTCAAAGATCGGCGCCGAAATTACACCTCCGATCGCGTCGGCAATTTCGACATTGCCGGTAATCTTGTACGCGATCAGCCCGATTCCCGTATTGACAATAAACGAAACGATGACCGCAACCAGAGCTCCCCATGCAAAGGCACCTGCGACCAGCCAAACTGGTTCCGGATCGTATCTGTCCAGCCATAGCAACGGTATTATATAGATGACCGCCGGAACAAAGGCTACGACCCCTGCAACCACTGCCAGAAATATCCCGGCCAAATTCAATGTCATTCCGCCGTCCCGAGACGGCGACAGGCTCGCCGAGATCAGCAAAAACGCTACGATCGATAAAAATACGATGACCATGAGAGTTGCAGCAATGAGGACATAGATCTTCTTACTGCCAGTTTCCGGCTCAGCCTTAACGGGAGCCATACTGCCAAGGCCAAGACTGGTCAAAGAATTTTGCAGGTTTACCGGGCCGGTGGCGGCCAGCTGGTTGAATTGTTGGACCTGAATATCACGAAAGCTTTCGGCTGGAATTGCCGCGGACGCCGGCGGCGACTGGATCGACACTCTTGCTGTCGCGCCATTTCTGCCAAACTGGATCTGGTCCCCGTCGGACAGTTTGGCCGACGAGATCGGTCCGCCATTTAGGAGCGTACCGTTTGTGCTCTGATTGTCGGTCAAGTAGTATCCGTCCGGCTTCGCTTCAATAAAACAATGCTGTTTCGAAGCGATGCGCTCGGAAAGCGGATCGAATCTGACGCTGCAGGTATCGCCGCGGCCGACAGTCAAAAATCCATTTTCAAGATCGAATGACCGCCCTCCAAGAGTGCCGCCGTCAACAGTAAGTTGCAATTTCATATTGCAATCATAGAAACAAAAAACCCAAAGTCAAGCAGGTCGACTCGACTCGGGCAATTACTCTCGGTGCTGTAACCTATCTAGGGTTGGATAGAGGAAGGCGAAGGTCGGTCACCCGTCTGGCCATAGATGCGGGCCGAGAATGAACCATCGGTGCTATTTATCCTGTACCAGGCATTCTGGCTCGGCCGAAACACCGCGATGTCCGACTTCCCATCACCGTCATAGTCCGCCGGAACGGGCATATCTTCGGTTATTCCAAATTTGTATGCGTTACACGCGTTTGTTTTTGGATCCATCGAATACCACATTCCCGTCGAGGGCCGGTAAACAATAAAATCCGAAACGCCGTTGCCGTCGAGGTCAGCGATCAGCGGTTTGTCGCCATTTGTGCCGAACCCAATAAAAAGTGGGATCGACGATGAACTCTGAAGAACATACCAAACGCCATCGGTAGGACGCCAAACGGCAAGGTCTGTTTTTCCGTCACCTTCAAAATCTCCGGCCAAAGGTTTGTCACCATTCAAGCCCCAGTGAACGGCTTTGAACCCAAGCGTACTTTGCTGAATATACCAATAACCGCTCGACGGGCGAAAAACTGCTAAATCAGTTTTCCCGTCAGCGTCGTAGTCCGAAGGAACCGGAATGTCTCCCGTAAGCCCGAATTGACCCGTCCTAAACCCACTTGTCGACCCGAGAAAATACCAGGTTCCCGAAGACGGACGCCAGACGGCAATGTCCGTTTTCCCGTCGCCGTCATAATCTCCGGGTACGATCACATCACCCACGGCACCAAACTGGGTCGAGACGGCCGAGCCATTTGAACTTGGCTCCTCATTCCAAACGCCGCTTGACGGCGTATACAGCGAAAGGTCCGTCCGCCGGTCCCCATCAAAATCCGATATGACATTTCGCTGCGGAGAAATGATCTTGGATGCATCCAGAATCAACAGCCCACTGGCCATATCTCCAACAAGTATCTTGTCCTGCCCGAGAAACGGGTAAATGGCCCAGTTGCCATTATAGCTATTCGGCAGGGCCGCAAAAGCATCCGGTGAACCGCAGATCGAATCCCATGGCCCCTGATTTTCGATCTTAAGTTTTTCCGAGTCCGACAAGGCGAACGCCGGCGAATAAGTGTCGTACTCTCCAACTCGCGTCGGATTCGTCGGATCGGTGAGATCGAACACCTGTGTCCCCGCTTGATACCACGCCACGTAGAGATAATTTCCCATCACGACCGGATTGTGCGGAGAGATCGCATTCAAACCGAGGGTAGTCGCGCTGATAGAACGAAGCAAGACGGGTGCGCCGGGGTCTAAAACATCGTAAACCCGTAGGTCACCGTCCAAAGTCTCCCGGCAAGAGTATAGATACCGCCCGTCCTCGCTCGTCCACGAACTGTGATTGTTACCGTTTCCGTTAATCGCACCAAGAAATGCAGGCGGCTGAGATCCTAGATTGGCAATATTGTATATCTCGATCTTGCCGCCCCATCCGGAGGTGTACATTCTGTTACCGCGTATATGAAAGGCATGTACCCAGACCGAATCCTGCGGACTAAACTCCCACTTGAAAACAGGAGCGGCCGGATCAGTTATATCTATGATCCGAATTGGCTTTTCGGAAAAGGCATTGTAATTTTCGATCAGGTAGGTCGCATTTCCCTGACTAACGACCATCATTTCATGGATGTACGCATGCGCGTTTCCATGGGTCGAATCGACCACACCCAACAATACCGGGTTGTATGGATTGGTCAGGTCAACGATATGGACACCCGCACCACCGTTTCCGCTGCCAAAATAACCGCGGTTTCCAATGACGATGGCCTCCAGAAATTCCTGGTTATCGCCCGGGTTGTACCAATTTGCAAGGACCGGAGAATCGGGATTCGAAATATCGTAGATGAATGCTCCATTGCACCCGAAACCGCCCTGAACGGCTATGTTTCCATCGCCATACAGATCCGAGAAGTTCACATTTGGAGTTCCGCGAACCGACGGACAATTCGGTGTTGTCTGCGACCGCAACCTGACGTGCTGTGCAACCGCAACGATTACGCAGCCATAGACAAAAAGAGACGTTATTGCAGCAAAACGAGCAATAAATCTGACGGAGCTTTTCGGAGGGATCATTGCTGCCTACGGTTAGGACGCGTACTTCGACGCTTCACGTATAACAAGATCGAATGTGCCCGGGTCCACCTTTCGAAATCGACGGTTCCGGTTTAGTGAAACTGCGATCGAAATTGTAGGATTATTGCCCTTAAACGACATCCCGCCCGCAATCAGCAGATTGTACAGTTCGTTGACATGCAGCGGGCTGCCGGACTCGCGAAGTAATAAGGTGCAAGCCTGGGTGATCGTCCGGTCACTGAATCGATGGCTGATAGGTTCGGCATTGTGAGCGATCGACGGCACCCCTCGATGCTGGTTCATGTACGTAACGGAATTGCGGGAATTACCAGCATTATTGCGGTTAATGACGGGCCGTGTCGGCCGGCTGGCATCCGACCTAATCTCATATTCGTCGTCGATCTTTAACATGCGAGCAACACTCTGGTTTCGGCTTCCGGACCTCATTGTTACCAACAGGCTATCGATTGCGGACTCAGTGTGAGACGCACTCTTTTCGAGGTCGCCGATCTCCGCTCGAAGCAGTTCAACCTCGTTTTCCGCATCCCGAAGACGACTCATAAGCCTATTTTGGGCATTCCGAGTCTGTCTCAAGCTTTGTTCAAGCGTTGCTATAAGATTTTCATCTAACATACTGTGAAAGGGTTGTTTATGCTTGTGAGTGACGTTCAAATAAAACTAGGTATCCTACATATTCCGGTCGATAACAAAATTTGCGATACCTTCTAAAGCTTCACGATACTCCGATTTCTCCAAAACATCAAGATTTTTTCCGGCGGCCGTCGCAAATCGAAAAGCCTCATTACGAATGGCATCGAGCGTACCGTGTTCGTCAAGTTTTTCGCGAATGTCTTCGCGAGAAAATTCGTCATAATCCCCGGTGAGCATTATTCTCTCGAACTTCGGGCGAAGATCAGGCTCGGCCGCAAGCAGATAGATCAACGGCAGCGTTATTTTGCCTTCAAGAAGGTCCGATCCGGCCGCCTTTCCCAAACGGTCCGCGTCTGAAACAAGATCGAGAATATCGTCGGCCAACTGAAACGCGATGCCGAGATTCATGCCATATTCGTACATACCTTTTTGCTGCTGGAACCCGCAGCCAGCGAGAATAGCACCGATCTCGGCACATGCCGAGAATAGAAATGCAGTTTTTCGCTTGAGGATGTCGAAGTAGTCTGCTTCCGTAATGTCGAGGCGACCGATCATGGTTAGCTGGATCAGTTCTCCCTCGGTCATCTTTCGCGTCAAACGCGTCAAAATATCAAGGATCTCCAGCGATCGCTCGCGCAGCGACGTTTCGAACGCCGACATGTATAACCAGTCACCCATCAGGACAGCGGTTTGGTTGCCAAACCGCGAATTGACAGATGCTCGATTTCTTCGCAGATCCGCATTGTCAATTATATCGTCGTGGACCAAAGTTGCCGTATGCAGCATCTCCATGACGGTGGCGAGCCGAATCACGTTTTCACCATTACCATTTCCGCCGGCAGCGTAGTTGGAGAGGATCAACAGGGCCGGCCTGACCCTTTTTCCACCCGACAACCGAAGATAATCACCGAGATAATTGATGACCTGGATATTCGACCGCGCCTGGCGCTCAAATTCTGCTTCGACCAGTGACAGTTCTGACTCTATACTGGTAAATATCGCGCGCGCGTCATAACCAGCTCGAAGCTCTTTTTGTAAAACTGCAAATTTCTGCATGTCCTGAATTCTAAGGGGATTGAACCGCGGAGTCGGGATAAGTCGCAAGAATAGACTCAATGTCGATTTTAATTTTTTTCAAAAATTTTAATTGCTCCGATAATTGTCAAACGTCATATCGATACCAAAATCTTTTTCGCGGAGCTTTGCCATTACATCCTGTAAAGTATCGCGGTCCTTGCCGGACACACGAACTGTTTCGCCCTGGATCGAGGCCTGAACCTTGAATTTTTCGTCCTTTATAAAGCGTACGACTTCTTTCGCCTTGTCGATCGGAATTCCCTGCTGTACCTTGACGGTCTGCCGAACAGTGCCGCCTGCGGCTGGCTCGATCTTTTGATAATCAAGGGCCTTTAGTGATATTCCGCGTTTTACGAGCTTACTCTGAAGGATATCGTTCATATTTCGGAGCTTAGTCTCATCCTCCGCAGCCATGATCAGATCCTTATCGTGAAGGTCGACCGTTGCTTTACTCCCCTTAAAGTCAAATCGCTGGGAGATCTCCTTATGAGTCTGGTTGAGAGCGTTGCCAAGTTCTGCGTAGTCGGTCTTAGAAACGATATCGAAAGAATTTTCTTTTGCCATATCAGCTATCTTGCCACGAAAGACCACTAACTATCACGTTCGAAAGCAGATTTCGTAATAATTGGCCGCCGGGAATCAACAGCCACGGAGCTTAAGACTAAAGAAATCGAGAAAGTTTCTTGTTGTCCTCTCCCCAAGGATTTGGACGGTCGTCCCGTAAAACTCCGCCAAAAACCGGGCCGTATGCACGACAAAGCTAGGTTCATTTCGCTTTCCGCGGAAGGGTACGGGCGTCAGAAATGGGCAGTCGGTTTCGATCAGTAAGCGGTCAAGCGGAACGACTCGAGCTGCGTCGCGAAGATTTTCCGCCTTCTTGAAGGTCACATTTCCGGCGAACGAGATCATAAAACCGATCCCCATCAGAGCCTCCGCCATAGCTGCCGTCCCGCCGAAGCAGTGCATGATCCCTCGAAAGCCGGCGTAACTGCATTCTTCAGTTAGGATCTCGACCGTTTCTTCGTCGGCGTCGCGGCTATGAATGATTATTGGCAGATTCAACGCCTTTGCCGTTCGGATCTGACGCCTAAAAACATCGATCTGGATTTCGCGAGGGCTGTGATCGTAATAAAAGTCTAAACCTATCTCACCCCAGGCGATGACCTTTGGCGACGATTCGACCAGCTCGATCAAATGCTGCTCAGCGGCATCGTTATAGAGCTTAGCGTCGTGCGGGTGAACGCCCACGGCAGCATAGACATCTTCGTACTTAGACGCAACAATAACCGCTCGGCGAAAATCGTCCGTGCGCGGGTCGCCCGTTCCAATATTGAGCATCGCCACGACACCGGCTTCCCGGGCTCGATCGACGACATCGTCACGATCGACGTCGAACTGCTCGCCGTCGATATGGCAATGAGAATCTACGAAGATCACTTGGCGGCGATCTCAGCTTTGTAATGTTTTGTTATTCTTGAAAGAACTCTTAGGGCTTGGTTCACAGATTCGGCACTTGGAAAATCATCGGCAACATCAGAATCGAGCGTTACCGTTACTCCCATCTGATGGTAATCGTCGTCATAACAAATTGGCTGCGAATCGGATGTTTCAAACTCAAAATCCGGACGCAGCTCCCCACTTTTTTCAATTGGCATTTGCAGTCCCCTGTTGTGTTAGGAGTCGCTCCTGGAGCGCTGACACCGCATATACTAGCACTATTTTCCACAGTTAAAAGATTTTTTTTATTTATTTTTCTGGAAAACATGTTGCATTGGGTGTCTACTTATATTTTAGTAATGATTTTTTTTTGGCAGAACCACAACCCCTTGTGCCAGTTGAGGATACGGACTTTTTATATTGTGTTACACCGTCGATGGAAAAATTACCTGAGTCTTGCTCCGATCTTTACGTCTTCAAGGAATGAAGCGAGGGCAGGTGAATCGTCTTCAGCCAATGAAGCCGCACAGATCATTCCTTGTGACTCGAGACCTCGCATTTTCCGAGGTTTTAGGTTGGCGACAACGACTACTTTCCGGCCAATGAGCTTTTCGGGTTCGTAGTATTCGGCAAGTCCGGCGAGGATCTGGCGTGGCCGCTCTTCGCCAAGGTCAATCTCGAAACGCAGCAGTTTATCGGCATTTGGTATACGTTCAGCGACCTTGACCTCGCCAACTCGCAGCTCAACCTTTAGGAAATCATCAATAGTGATGAAAGAATCGTCCGGTGCCGGTTGTTCGTTGTTGGTAGCAGCGACCGCTGGTTCGGCTGCGATTTCATCGTTGACAGATGCATGTTCTTTTATCTCGTTCATAACCTTATTCTTATCAATTCTCGGAAACACGCCGATCGTCGCGCCAATGCTTGTTCCAGGTTCAAGTTCGCCCCACTTTAAGCTTTCTGGATCGATGCCTGCAATGTCATTTTTGAGACCGATCTGATCGTAGATCGCCTTCGTCGCCCCCGGCATAACCGGATAAAGCATGATGCAGAGCCATCGCAACGTCTCGGACGCACGATAGAGCACCGCATTAAGCGTCTCAGATTGCTTGTCATCCTTGATCAGTTCCCAGGGCTTCGCGTCCGAGATCAGCTTGTCGACACGTGCAATCACCGTCCAAAGAACTTCAAGGGCGAGGCTGAATTCAAAATTGTCGAAATGCCGTAGGTAGGCGTCGCGAGCATGTTCAACGACAGAAACCAGATCCTGCCCGTCCGGATCGACGCCGGCTCGGCGGGCATTAAGGTAATTTTCCTCGACGATCTTTCCATTCGGTACAGCTCCGTCCCGATATTTGCTGATCATCGAAAACGTTCTGCTCGCCAGGTTGCCGAGACCGCTTGCGAGATCGGCGTTTGCACGGTCGATCAAATTTTCGTAGCCAAACTTGCCGTCCTGGCCAAAGACCATGTCTCGAAGCAGGAAGTACCTCAATGCGTCGGTTTGAAAATGTTGATGTAATGTATCAACTTCTATGACGTTACCCAGTGTCTTTCCCATCTTTCGGCCGTCGGCGTCGAGCCACATGCCATGAGCGAAAACAGTGGTTGGGAGGGGCAGTCGGGCGGCATGCAGAAATGACATCCAATAGACGGTATGTTGTCGAAGGATGTCTTTGCCAACAAGATGCACCACATTTTGCCAGTATTTTTCAAAACCGACCTGGGCTTTCTCAGCATTGCCATAGCCAAGAGCCGTAACATAATTCGAAAGCGCGTCGAGCCACACGTACATAACGTGGTCCTCGTCGTCAGGCACCGGAATTCCCCACGAAACCGAAGACTTTTGCCTGCTTATCGATAGGTCCAGCAGGCCGCCCCGTACAAATGACAGAACTTCATTCTTTCTGGCCTCAGGCAGCACAAGTCCCGGGGATTTCTCGATCATATCGATCAAGAACTCGTCGTAATCCGAAAGCCGAAAGAAATAGCTCTCTTCCGCGACCTTATCGAGAGGCCGTTCATGGATCAGGCAGCACGGTTCGTCCGAACCTTCCGGGATGAAATACTGTTCCTCGGTCTTAAATTCGGCACATGGAGCGCAAAACCAGCCTTCATAAAACCCTTTGTAGATCGTGTCGTTCCCTTTTGGAGTCTTGTTTTTGGCGATCTCACGCCACAAATGGCGGGCACCTTCGTAATGAAACGGTTCGGTCGTCCGCATGAATAGGTCATAACCGCCGCTGGCCGTGTCGAGTCCAAAGTCGTGAAACATCCGCTTTAACTCGCCTGAAATATAATCGGCCTGCTCGTTCGGTGTCCGCCCGTTTTTCTCCGCCGCACGCTGGATATTGATGCCATGCTCATCCGTCCCCGTCAGGAAATAAGTATCGAAACCCCGTTGGCGTTTATGCCGCCGGACGGCGTCGGCTACAATCGTTGTATACAGATGCCCAAGATGCGGCAGGCTATTCGCATAATAAATCGGAGTAGTTATGTAAAATGTCTTATTCATCAAAAAATACTGACTAGTTTTTAAATCGCAGCTTATCCGCCGCCGAAAACTCGTCTGAGTCCTTATACCTCGGCAGTTCGGCAGCATTTGCGAGCCGAATGCCGATCGCCAACGCAAGTTCGGATTCCTGCACCATTGAGGACATATCCCACCAATCATGGTATTCGTCAGTGACCTGGTGGTAATACTTTGCGTTGTAATCCTTAAAAAATCCCTGAGCGTCGGCACTTAGAGGACTTAAAAACGAGTCCCCGTGCTGAAAATTAACCGAAGGCACACCAACCTTCGCAAACGGAAAATGATCGGAGCGGTAGAAAAAGCCTTGCTCGGGGCTCTTATCGCCTTTTATCGAGAGCTTACGCTCACTTGCAGCAGCTCTTATGTGGTCGATCAGCGAAGAGCGGTCGGCTCCGAGGGCCATAAAATCAGATACTTTTCCGAAGAAATTTACGCCGTCCAGATTAATGTCCGCTATTGTTTTTGAAAGCTCGACTATGGGATGCCGCGAATAATATTCGGCTCCGAGCAGACCTTGCTCCTCGGCCGTCGGAAAAAAGAACAAGAACGACCGCTTAGGACGCTCGTTCACGGGCATTTTCGCCAGAACGTCCGCGATGCCGAGAACGGCTGAGACGCCCGACGCGTTATCGTATGCGCCGTTATATACCTTGTCGCCATTCCCATCCGCTTCACCTATTCCAAGGTGGTCCCAATGCGCGGAAAACACCACAAACTCGTTTTTTAGTTGAGGATCACTTCCCTCCACGGTTCCGACAACATTCGGCGAATTAAAGGTCTTTATTTCGCTCTTAATATCCAACTTGGCTCGAAGTCCAAGTTTTACAGGGCGAAAGTCGCGCGTTTTTGCCTGATCTCGCAATTTATCGAGGTCGAACCCGCCCGATCTAAAAATGCGGCCGGCCGTTTCGTCCGTTGCCCAGGACTTGAATTGCAAATACGGCGTGTTGCCACCGCCGGTGCGAGCGATCTCATAGCGCCAGTTACCGTTCGAGGTCCGAACAACATTCCACCCGTATCCTGCGGATGCAGTTGTGTGGATCAGAATGACGCCCGCGGCACCTCGCCGAGCAGCCTCTTCGTACTTGTAAGTCCAGCGTCCGTAATAGGTTAAACCCTTGCCACCAAATAATTCTGGCTCCTGTGAAGTTGCCGGCGGATCATTTACCAACATTAACAGGACCTTGCCTTTATAGTCCTCGGCGGGCCCCTTGTAATCATTCCATTTGTAAATCGGCGCGTCGATGCCATAGCCGACAAAGACCATTTCAGCGTCGACTGCTATTTTGTCCGTTTGGGCTCCGGTAGTCGCCACGAAATCGTCTCCGAAATTGTACGAACTTTCACCGGAGGGGCCCGAGATCCGGAGTTGGGTTCCATGGTCAGCCTTCACGCCGACGAGCTTTATATCCTGAAAGTAAGCCCCTTTATTTGCAGGCTTTATGCCATCTGACTTAAGTTGATCGGCGATATATTGAGCTGCTCGTTTCCCACCATCCGTACCAGGACCCCTGCCCTCAAAATCGTCCGCAGAAAGCCGTTTGACGCGTTCCCGGATCTTATTAGGATCGAAACTAGCTGACCGGTCCTGAGCGGTGACCGCGGACACGCAGCACGTCAGGATCAACAAAAGTGATGTGAGTTTATCCATAAATCCCTATCCCTTGATCAAAGACATCGCTTCTGCCCGCGTCCTCGGGTCGCGACGGAATCCGCCCAGGACTGCCGAGGTGATCGTCTTTGAGCCCGGTTTTTTTACTCCTCTCAGGGTCATGCAAGTATGTTCAGCCTCAATTACGACCATTACGCCGAGTGGCTTGAGATTGTCGTAAAGCGTATTTGCGATCTGCTGAGTCAGCCGCTCCTGAACTTGGAGCCGGCGGGAAAAGATCTCAGCGATACGAGCGAGTTTTGACAAGCCCACGATGCGGCCGCCTTTAGGAATATAGGCGATATGACATTTCCCAACAAACGGAGCCAGGTGATGCTCACACACAGAGGCGATCGATATATCCTTAACGATCACCATTTCGTCATGAGAATCGCCCGGTAGCGGAACAATATGACTTTTAGGGTCCTGCCACATCCCCTCAGTGAGCTCGACATAAAAATCGGCTACTCGTTCAGGGGTCATTTTTAGTCCTTCGCGTTCGGGATCCTCACCCATTCCCTCAAGCATTAACCGTACACCCGCAGCGATCTTGTCACGATCCACCTTTTTCGTTCCTTTTTTTGCCATTCTATTGTGCGCTTGTACTCGACTTGTGCTTTTCGCCGACAGCCGCCGCAGCGGATAAAACGGTCTCGTGGACGGCCCTGAGTGGCACATCATGAGTGATTGCCGCTTGTCGGACTTGATCATATTCCGGCATCACATTTATCGCTTTGCCGCTTAAACTGGCGATCTTTACATCGATCTCGCCGTATTTCGTACTGATCCGCACCGTTTCACGCGAAAGGCATTCACGTTCGGCCCGACAAATCCGTACGCCAATGGTTGAAGTTTCGCGATACAATAACTCAGAAAAAACTTGCTCTTGCTTCGTGTCACAAAGGATCGAAACCATCGTAGCGGGCCGATTTTTCTTCATCTGTATTGGCGTGAACCAGCAATCAAGTGCACCCGTTTCAAACGCCCTTTCCATAACGAAACCAAGTACTTGCGGCGAAATATCGTCAATATTTGTTTCAATGATCGACAGAACCGCCCGATGTTCTGACGGTTCACGGCTCAAACTGTCCGACTCACCGACCATTACGCGCAGCACATTCGGAAATCGATCGTATTTCCGAGTACCAGCCCCATAGCCGGTCGATTCAACTATCATCTCAGGTATATGGCCGTAACTATTACATAAGGTCGAGATAATTGCCGCACCCGTCGGCGTCATTAGTTCCCCTTCGAGCTCCGTTGAATACACCGGAACCTGTGTCAGCAACTCGGCTACGGCCGGCGGCGGCACCGGAAATTTGCCGTGAGCCATCTCAACAAAACCGCTTCCAACATGTATCTTTGAACACGCAAATTGATCGATGCCGAGCAGTTCAAACCCGAGACAGGACCCGACAACGTCCACGATCGCGTCCATTGCCCCTACCTCGTGGAAATGAACCTTTTGAATGTCTATCCCGTGCACCTTGGCTTCGGCCTCGGCTAACCGTTTAAATATCGCGATTGAACGGGCCTTTACCCTGTCGGCCACGTCCGAAAACGTGATGATCTTTTCTATGTCGCTCAGATGGCGATGAACATGTTCGTGAGGCACCTTAACGTTTACATGCGTCGCCGAAATGCCCGATCGATCAACTTCAGTAATTTCGAGCTCAAAACCAGCAATATTTAGTTTTTTAAGCTCATCGCTCAGGCGAACGCGATCGACGCCCGCAGCGAGAAGTGCTCCGAGGATCATATTTCCACTGGCACCGGCAAAACAATCGAAATACAGGGTTCGCATAAAGATAAGATTCTAACGGTTTTGGGTGGAAAAGGAAAAATCGGCGGACATCAGCCATTTTGCAATGCTTATCGGCCTCCGACTATACTAGTTGGTTTGTTCCAGCCATTTGGACGAATTCAATATGAACCTTATCGAGATTCAAGAGGTGCTGAGAAAAACGGTTCGATCAGCCGCAAAAAGCCGTTTTGGCGTCGAGATCGAGAACATCGCCGCTGAAACACCTCCACGGACAGAACTCGGCGACATCGCGTTTCCTGTCGCTTTCGAGTTGGCAAAACAGATCAAGCAGACGACCGGAGAAAAAAAGAACCCTCGGGAATTGGCCGAAGCACTGAAAGATGACCTCGAATCGATCAATTTCATTGGAAAAGTAGAGGTCGCGGGAGCCGGTTATCTCAACGTTTTCTTTGACCGCGCCAAGTTTCTCGCGGCAAATGCAGACGCCGATCCAACGCCTAACGCCAATAATGCGGGTTTGCCGGACGCCATAAAAGTTTGTGTCGAACACACGTCGGTAAATCCGAACAAGGCCGCCCACATAGGACACGTTCGAAACTCCGTCCTCGGAGATTCGTTTCAACGCATCCTGAGATCGACGGGCAAAAGCGTCGAGATACAAAACTATATCGACAACACAGGAGTTCAGGTTGCAGATGTGGTCGTCGGATTCATGTATCTGGAACAAAAGGATTTAGGAGCAATAAAGGCTCTCGATTCCGAGCTTCTGGCCGCCGGCAAGAGTTTTGATTTTTATTGTTGGGACCTCTACGCCAGAGTCGGTTTGGAATACCAATCAAATGCAGCTCTCAAAGAAAAGCGGGCAGAGGTGCTCCACCTGATCGAAGAAGGCGGCAACTCTACGGCCGAGCTTGCCGATTTCGTCGCGACCCGCAACGTCCAATGCATACTCGATACGATGGAAAGGTTGTCAATCAGATACGATCTCCTGCCTCGCGAATCGGAAATACTCCACCTCCATTTCTGGGACAGGGCATTTGAACAAATGAAGCAGCTTGGCGTGATCCACTACGAATCCGAGGGCCACCATGCCGGGTGCTGGGTAATGCCGTTCGAGGAACACGCCGGAACCGACGATCACGAATCGGACAAAATTCTCGTTAGGTCAAACGGTACTGTGACCTACACCGGCAAGGATATTGCCTATCAGATGTGGAAGCTCGGCATACTCGGGCTCGACTTTAATTACCGATATTTTCATAAATACCAAAACGGTAAAGAGGTTTGGATCACAACAGCCGAAAAGACCAGCGAAACTCGAGCCGTTCCAGAATTCGGTCGTGGCGAGACCGTGTATAACGTCATAGATTCGCGACAGGCGTACCCGCAGGACATCGTCCGAAAAGGTGTCGCGGCCATCTCACCCGAACGTGGTGAAAAGGCCAGCATTCATCTAGCGTACGAAATGGTAGCGCTATCGCCTGCCGCCGCTGAAGAACTAGGGTTTGCACTATTGGACGACGACCGAAAACGGCCATTTATCGAAATGAGCGGTCGCAAAGGCCTCGGCGTAAAGGCTGACGACCTGATCGACCGGCTCGAGGCGAACGCACTTGCCGAGGTCGAGTCTCGCCACGCCGGACTTATTGAAGCAGATAAGATGCTTATCGCTCATCAACTTGCGGTGGGTGCTTTAAGGTATTTTCTTCTTAAATTTACGCGTAACACCGTGATTATTTTCGACTTTAAAGAGGCTTTGTCCTTTGAAGGTGAAACCGGCTGTTTTTGCCAGTATTCGGCCGTCCGCGCGAATTCGATCTTTCGCAAACTCGCCGAAACTGGAGAGAGTGTTGACGCTTGCCGGTCGCGGCTAAATGATCAGGGAGGCGTTGAGGCAATTATTGGGACCGACCCGGCAAGCGATCTCTGGTCGATGGTGGTAACGGCGTCCCGTCTCGAAGAATCAATGGAACAGGCCGCAACCGCGAATGAACCGGCGATTCTGGCGAAATACACATTCAATCTCGCAAAAACATTTAACCTTTTTTACCACAACCATAAGATCCTGAGCGAAACTGATGACCTCAAACGTGCGGTCCTGGTGGTAATTGCTGACATGGCTCGCCGAGCCCTGACAGCGGCTCTCGACACTCTGGGAATCGAGGTTCCTGAGAAAATGTAGTTTTGGGATTGTACCGGCGGAATAGTAGATATTGACACAGGGTTAGAAAGTCTGTTACAAATTATACATGGACTTTGCTCGATTCGATCCATGTGCATCTGATAAGCCGCTTAGTTATTATAGCTGGTGGCAATCAACGGTGCCCCTTGGGTTTTGATTGAACAAGACGTTTTATCCGTCCTTTGATTCACGATCTCATTGAACAGGCGCCGCACGGGAGAAACCTCGGGCGGCGTTTTTTTATGTCTATGAACGACTATCAGATTCCGATTAATCAAGCAGTGTCCGGAAACGTAATACCCGTTGTGTCGACAATGCCGGCCGATCTATTGACACCTCTGTGCGTCTATCTGAAATTATCAGTGAAGTCCGAGAACTCATTCCTGCTGGAGTCCGTTGAAGGCGGTGAGAGCCTTGCTCGATATTCGTTCATTGGAGCCGACCCCGAGTTTGTACTTAATGGCTCCGAAGATCACGTGACGATCATGAGGACGACTGGAGCTGAAACGCTCCAAATCGGAACCATCCAATTTCTTCGGTCACATTTTAACGACCGTACTGTGCCGGTTTCCGCCGGACTTCCTTCATTCATAGGCGGTGCGATCGGATATATGGGGTTCGGATGCTCCGAGTGGTTCGAGTCCTCCTTAAAGGGCGGATCATCGGGCGATGGATCCGAGACGGCTTTGATGTTTTTCCGCTCAATCGTTGCATTCGACCACGCAAAACAAGTTATCACGATCATATCGCTCGTTTTCACTGATGAGGTCACTGAAAACCGTGATCTCGAACAGCTCGTCGAAACGGCAAAAAAAGCGAATCTCAGGATCAAGGAGACATTGAATCTCGGAGAGCTGCATCTGCCAAAAAGCGGTAAAAAGTCTGGGAACTCGGAAACCATATCAAACTGGAAGCGGGAAGATTTCGAATCCGCAGTCGGCGAGATAAAGGAACTTATTAATGCCGGCGAGTGTTATCAAGTCGTTCTTTCGCAGTGCTTTACCCGCGCAACAAATGCGACGCCGGTGTCCATCTACCGGGCCATCCGCTCGCTGAACCCATCGCCCTACATGTTTCTCCTAAAGTTTGGCGAACAAGCGGTCGTCGGCGCTTCACCAGAAATGCTTGTTCGATGTGAGAATGATCGACTCGAATATCGTCCGATCGCCGGCACACGCCATCGCGGCAAAGATGCGATGGAGGATGAGGCTCTCGCGGATGAAATGCGGCACGATAAAAAGGAAGTCGCGGAACACCTTATGCTCGTCGATCTTGGCCGCAATGATCTCGGCCGTGTCTCCGAATACGGCAGTGTAAACGTCGAGGCTCTGATGAATGTCGAAAAATATTCGCACGTTCAGCATTTAGTAAGTTCCCTGACCTCGACTCTTCGAAGCGGCCTCGATCGCTTCGACGCCCTCGCCGCGTGTTTTCCCGCAGGAACTGTCTCGGGGGCCCCTAAGGTTAGGGCCATCGAGATCATACGGGAATTAGAGCGTACGCCGCGCGGTGTTTATTCAGGAGCGGTCGGGTATTTTGATTATGCCGGCAATATGGACACATGCATTGCGATCCGCACCCTTGTCCTTCGGGACGGTGTTGCGAAAATTCAGGCAGGTGCGGGTATCGTCGCAGATTCGGTGCCGGCGTTGGAGTTCGAGGAGATTGTAAATAAGGCAAAGGTCCTTCTCCGTGCCATAGAGATCGCCGAGAGCGGCGAAGTTTGATATGAACGACCGGATATTAGAGCATTATTTAGAAGAATTTCAGTCAGGCTGTGACCTCGATCCGGCCGAGGCCGGTTCCCTTTTTGATGCTTTGATCTCTTCGGAAAATCAATTGTTGCTGACCCGCGTATTGCTGTCATGGGACGAGAAACAAACTACCGAGGACGAGATCTTTTCGCTTGCTTCGATCATGAGAAACCGCATGCGGCGACTCACTTCTCGTCATCCAATTATGGTTGACGCCGTTGGAACCGGCGGGTGCAGCTCAAAAACCTTCAACATATCCACCGCCGCGGCGTTCATTATCGCCGGAGCCGGTGTGCCGGTTGCCAAGCACGGAAATCGAGCGGCGACGAGCAGTTCAGGCAGCTCCGACGTACTGGCTGAACTGGGTATCGATGTGGATGTCGACCCGGCGGACACCGAGCGTCACCTCGATACACACGGAATATGCTTCATGTTTGCCCCGAGATTCCACGCGTTATCGCCGACGCTGGCTCGAGCGCGGAAGGCGGTCGGTCATCCGACGATATTTAATAATCTTGGGCCGCTGTGCAATCCCGCGTCTGTCCAGCATCAGGTTATCGGCGTCTGGGATAAGGACTTGCTGGAGAAAACCGCGAACGTAGTGGCTCGTTTGGGCACGGAGCGATCGTGGGTGGTTCATGGCGCGAATGGGCTGGACGAGGTCTCATTGACCGGAAAAACGTCGGTTGCGGAGGTCAATGGCGAAACGGTAACTACATTTGACGTCTCGGCTGATGATTTCGGCGTCAATTCGCTCAAAAGCGACCTGCCGTCAAACTGCACCCCGGCAGAAAGCTCTTCGATCATTCGGAAACTTCTCGGAAATGAGATGCACGAAACCGACGCGGAAAAGCTGGTATTAATAAACGCCGCGGCCGCCATTTATGTGGCTGGCCATGCGTCGACTCTCTCCGACGCTTACGTAATAGCGGAAAATAGTGTCCGTAGCGGCAACGCAGTGGGGAAACTTGACGCTCTTGTTTCAAGGACTGACACGTGATAGAAACATTTCTCGACAAAATCGTTCGCGAAACGCGGGTCAAAGTGGCGAAACAAAAAGCGGCCGCTGATGTCACGTCTTTGCAAAGCCGGGCGCTCGATCGCAGGGCAAACTCGGAACCTCACCGTCTCGCAGATGCCCTTTCGCGCAAAGACCGGACGAATATTATTGCCGAGATAAAACGGGCGTCGCCATCAAAAGGCGTTATTAACGACAGGATTGATGTCGTCGAAATGGCTCGTCAATATGAATCCGGCGGGGCGGCCGCGATTTCCGTCCTGACCGAACCAGAATACTTTAAAGGCTCGCTCAACGATCTCATCGCGGTGCGGTCCGCGGTTCGGACGCCGATATTGAGAAAAGATTTTACGGTCGACGAGTTCCAGATCTATGAGGCCGCCGCCGCGGGTGCCGACGTTGTTCTCTTGATTGTTGCCGGCCTAGAAAAAGCTGTCCTTCTCCGTCTTCTTGAACTGGCTCGTGACGAACTGGGCATGGATGCCTTGGTCGAGGTTCATGACAGTCGCGAATTGGCGATCGCAGTTGAGATAGGTGCCGACATTATCGGGATCAATAATCGGGATCTCCATTCGTTAGAGGTTTCTCTGGATACTTCGCGGGGGTTGATAGCGGAGCGGCCGGCAAATGTTCTCTTGGTCACCGAAAGCGGCCTCGTGACTCGTGACGAGGTCGAGGAGTTACGATCCCTCGGCTTTGACGGATTCTTGATAGGCGAAACGCTGATTCGGGCCTCGAACGCGGCGAAGACTCTGGGAGGGTGGGTTTGAACAGGCCGCATCTCAGATATAAAAATCAGACTCGCCGCGAACGAACGTGGACGATCCACTTCATCGCGGCGGAAAAAGCCATAAAGGGCACCGTTTTGCTGGTGGTCGCGTTCAAAATGCTTACGCTTTTTAATCGCGACGTTCATGCCTGGGCTGAGGATTTCGTAACACGTCACGGCATAGATCTGGCGAATCGATACGTGCACTCCATGCTCGAACGGCTTTCGGGTGTCGGCAACACGCAACTAATAGAATTGAGCATCGTAGCGACCGTTTACGCCGCACTGCTCTTTACAGAAGGCGTCGGCCTGTGGCTCCAAAAACGCTGGGCCGAATACATGACTACGTATCTGACGGCCTTGTTCATTCCGTTCGAGATCTACGAGATATATGAACGGTTTACGTGGGTAAGGATCGCGATATTGGGGCTGAATGTGTTTGTAGTGTGGTATTTAACGACACGGTTGAGAGATGAAAAAAAAGAGATTTTAGGCACCGAGGGAACGGCGAACAGCCACGTAAGAGTCAAGATATGCGGAATTACGAACATTGAGGACGCGTTGCACGCGGTCAGATCGGGTGCGGACGAACTAGGCTTTAACTTTTACGAAAAAAGTCCGCGTTACATCGACCCACAAAACGCCGCTGAATTGATAAATCAATTGCCCGCACGAACGGTTAAGGTTGGGGTTTTTGTAAATTCACCCCCTAAACAAGTCGCTGAGATCGCCGCTATGACAGGATTAGATGTAATTCAGTTGCACGGTGACGAAGACGCCGCCTACCTCAGCGAGATCAATTCATTGACGGACCGATCTATAATGAAGGCGATCAGATTTCGTCCGGAAATAGAACCGGCCGATTGGGCCGAATTGGATGTTCACGCTGTCCTCTTAGATAGCTATTCGGAAGGTTACGGTGGAAGCGGAAAGACGATCGATTGGCCTCTTTTAGTTAGGTCGATAGAGCTGTTTCCGGTCCCGGTCTATCTTGCGGGCGGTCTGACGCCGGTGAATGTTAGTGATGCGATTCGGGTGGTTAGAACCTATGCAGTCGATGTCGCAAGCGGCGTAGAGTCTTCGCCAGGAAAGAAAGATCCGAAAAAGGTTGCGGCATTTATTAAAGCAGCCAAAGAAGCAATATGAACTACGAGCCAAATGAACACGGCTATTGGGGCGAATATGGCGGGCGGTTCGTGCCCGAGACTCTGGTTGCTCCTTTGGACGAACTGACGACCGGATATTTCACCGTACGCGATGATCCGGATTTTCAGGCTGAGTTTCAAGATCTGCTGAAAAACTTTGTCGGGCGTCCGTCACCCCTGTATTTTGCAAAACGTCTGACTGAAACGCTCGGTGGGGCGAAGATCTATCTCAAACGCGAAGACCTAAATCACACCGGTGCACACAAGATCAACAACTGCATCGGCCAGATACTTCTTGCCCGGCAGATGGGTAAAAAACGCATTATTGCCGAGACAGGTGCGGGCCAACACGGCGTTGCGACGGCGACCGTTTGTGCGTTATTCGGCCTCGATTGTTTAGTCTATATGGGCACCGAAGACATGCGGCGGCAGGAATTGAACGTTTTTCGCATGCGTTTGCTCGGAGCTGAGGTTCGCGGGGTCGATTCAGGCTCGTGCACTCTCAAAGATGCGATAAATGAGGCTCTTCGCGATTGGGTGACCAATGTCGACACGACGTATTATCTGCTCGGTTCGGCCCTCGGCCCGCATCCGTATCCGTTGATGGTGCGTGATTTTCAGTCGGTTATCGGCCGCGAAGCTCGTGAGCAGATCCTTGAAAAGGAAGACCGATTACCTGACGTGCTCGTCGCTTGCGTGGGTGGCGGCTCCAACGCGCTAGGGCTGTTTCATCCATTCTTAAATGATGATGTCCGGATGATCGGAGTCGAGGCCGGCGGACGTGGGCAAACGTTGGGCGAGCACGCCGCTAGATTTATGACCGGCGGAGATGTCGGCGTTCTCCAAGGAACAAAGAGCTATCTATTGCAGGACGATGACGGGCAGATCGCATTGACTCATTCGGTCTCCGCAGGTCTCGATTACGCCTCGATCGGGCCGGAACATGCATTCTTGCATGATGAAAATCGCGTGGAGTATGCCACGGCCAACGACGAGGAAGCTTTGGCAGCATTCAAGACACTTTCCGAGACCGAGGGCATCATTCCTGCACTCGAGTCGTCTCATGCGGTCGCCCATGCGATAAAGATCGCACCGGAAATGGACCGCGACATAATAATGATCGTCAATTTATCCGGACGCGGCGACAAAGATATTAATACAGTAATTGATCTGGTGGGGAAAACATCCGTTATCGATTAGCTTAAAGCTGTTCGCTGGTTTTCTGGACTTACAACAAGAATGAGTAACATCGCGCAAAAATTCGATAGTCTGCGTTCAGAAGGCCGCAAGGGTTTTATTCCCTTCGTAACCGCAGGCGATCCCGATCTCGAGACTTCCCTTTCGATTGTTCTCAAGCTTGCAGAACTGGGTGCTGACGCAGTCGAACTCGGCGTTCCATTCAGCGATCCGATGGCCGACGGGCCGACGATCCAGCGTTCGTCGCAGCGGGCACTCGATAACGGAACGGGCCTGGCCCAAGTGCTCCATCTTGCCTCCATGATCACACATCGAAGCGACGTTCCGACCGTATTGTTCAGCTATTTCAATCCGATCCTCAGATTTGGAATTGATGACTTCATCAAGTCTGCGGTTTCCGCTAGAGTCGATGGGGTGCTGCTGACCGATGTGATCGAGGCCGAGGCCGCCGCAATCTCAGCGAAGTTTGCTGTAGATGATATCGACCTGATCTCGCTCATCGCACCAACGACGACGGACGAGCGGTTACAGGCGATTTGTGAACACGCACGCGGATTTGTGTATGCCGTCTCCCGTGCCGGAGTTACGGGAGCACAGGAATCGACGAGCGATGCTGCTGAAAAATTGGTAAAGCGCGCTCGCCAGTTCACCGATCTGCCTGTCGCAGTGGGATTTGGCATCTCGACGGCCGAGCAGGTCGCTGACGTATGGAGATTCGCCGATGCCGCGGTCGTCGGATCGGCGATCGTTTCCGTGATCGAAAAGGCCGCGGACCCGGTCACGGAAGTTGAAGAGTTTGTAAGGCAATTATTGCCTCAGTTTCAATAAGGGAATTAGAATTTTTTCCATCGTAAGAGGTTATTTAACTTATGCTGATAGTAATGAAACCGGACGCAGGGCCGGCCGACATCGAAAGGGTTTTGCAGGTCATCGATACATTGGGATTTCGCGGCCACCAACTACCCGGCGAAAACCGGACGGCGATCGGCGTCACGGGCAACCGTGGTTCGATCGATCCGACCCACTTTGAAAATCTACCGGGCGTTGCCGATGCCATTCGGGTTACAAAGCCGTACAAGCTGATCTCAAAAGACGCTCGACCCGAAAAATCCGTTATTAAGGTTGGAAACGCTACGATCGGCGGCCCTCAACTCGCGATGATCGCTGGGCCATGTGCCATCGAGAGCCGTGAGCAGCTTTTCACGACTGCCGAAACCATCGCTAAAAGCGGTGCAAGATTCTTCCGGGGCGGAGCCTATAAACCGCGCACGTCGCCTTACGCGTTTCAGGGCATGGGCGAGGACGGCGTGAAGATGCTGGCGGACGTTCGCGACCAGTTTGACCTAAACATCGTGACCGAGGCGATGGACGAACGCGGAGTCGACGCGGTCGAAAAATACGGTGACTGCATCCAGATCGGTGCGAGGAATATGCAGAACTTTTCGCTGCTAAAATATGTCGGCAAAACGCGAAAACCTGTTTTACTAAAACGCGGCATGTCAGCAACTCTCGATGAGCTGTTACTTGCCGCCGAATACGTAATGGCCGAGGGAAATTACGATGTCATCCTCTGCGAGCGCGGCATCCGCACATTTGCAGATCATGCCCGCAATACGATCGACCTGTCGATCGTGCCAGCCGTCCATCGATATACCCATCTGCCCGTCATCGTCGATCCGTCGCACGGGACCGGCCACAATTATATGGTCACGCCACTCGCTCGTGCAGGCGTCGCGGTCGGCGCCGACGGACTGATAATCGAGGTCCATCCATGCCCTGAGGAGGCGATGTGCGATGGAGCACAGGCGTTGACCCCAGTACAATATATGGATCTTTTCGCACAGGTCATGAAGATTCACGAAGTTGTATCGGTGGATCCTGCTGCTTTTGCGGAAGCCTAATAGACCCGGCCTTTCGCACCTGCTTAGATCGCTTCCAACCATATAAAAAAGTCCGCAAGTTTTTCCCGAAAACCTGCGGACCTTTGTTTGTCTCCAATTTGGCGCCTTTTGCCTATTTTGCCAAACGGAGCTTCAATATACAGTAAAACTGAAAGTAGCAACTGATCATCGCAGCGATAACCAGCGCGGTCATCGGGGCGAACCGAAACACATCCGGAACAAGCACGCCAACACTCTTTTGCAGTCCAACGCCCAGCAGCACGCCAAAGGCAGCGATCACGGCGCGTCCGCCAAGCCATGACCCAAACCGCGGCGGGTCGCCGACGGATGGCAAAAAATACGGCAGAACCATCACCATTAGTGTGGTGATAGTCAGCAGCAGCGTATCCAGGGCAAAAAAGTTTGCTCCACGCCCTACTTCCAGGGCCAGAAAAAATAACACAAACGTCGTGTCGATAGAAAAAGTACTGCTAGGGTTGATCTGCTTGTCTCGTGTCATTTTAGTCTCTCGTGATCAGTCTCCAATTGAAATAAATAACTACTTACGCGATTTGCTGAATTGCTTATATGCTACGCGGAAAAGCTCGGACAGGGCCTCGGCAGTTTCCGGCGTCAGTTTACGATCCGCCCTTAGGTGAGCCTCGACGATCTCGGGTGTTGCTTCGTGCGGATAGTATATGACCGGTTCGACCGATTCATCGCTACCCCGCATTAAGCGGTCAACCGGCATATCGAGCCACTGCGTCAAACGCGCAATGTTGTCGGCATCCGGTCGCCCCGTGCCGTTTTCGATGCGTGACAATGTTGACGCCGAAACACCCGTAATGTCGCCGACGTCACGCAGGCTTAGGTCCAGCGTTTCGCGATGCCTTTTGATCGCTTTTCCCAACTCAACCGTGTTAATTAACCTTTCGTTTTTGAATCCCATATTTCTCCTTTTTCCTCCATGAAGTATTCGTGCCGTGAATGCACAAGCCATGTCATGGATAAAACATAACATATGATTTTTTTAAATGCAACACCTCGTTGCACGCTTGCAACATTTAAATCGTTCTGGTACATTGTTTCATAGTTGGCACGCTACGACATCGTACTGATGCCTTCTTTGAAACGAAAGAGCTGAGTCGAGGCGGCCTTGCCAAGGCGAACAGAGAACGAACGGGCAGGATAATAGGATCGGGATAAGGGCACCCGTTACCGATAAACGATCCTGCGGCGAAGTTCTAAAAACACGAACAGGAGAAAAAGATGAAACAGAATAAGCTTAATGAGACACAAGTTGAGCCGGTAGAAACGATCACGACAGAAAATCAGGACGGAAGTAATGTGTTGGATTTTTCCTCGACGCTTCGCGAATTGCGTCAAAGCGTCGACCCACAATTGGTTCGTCAGCGAGCTGCTCGTCGTGACCGGGACGGCAATCTTCACATGGTCGACTATGTCGAATGGCACACGGTGGCAGACATACTGGACAAGCACGCCCCGAACTGGGGACACACGGTAAAGGACATTCGTGCGATCGGCGATTTCGTGACCATCACCGTCGCAATAACCATCGACGGTGTTACCCGCGAAGGCATCGGCACCGGCCGGGCTAATAGTGAGACCGGAATAAAAAAAGCCGAGCATGACGCCCTCAAGCGGGCTGCAGTTAAATTTGGCATCGCACGTGAACTTTATAAGCGTGAGTTTGATGCAACAGAGCAGCCTATCCCGGCGGCCTCAGAAAAGCCCGAGTATCAGCCCGTCGGCGACCCGGTCGCAAAATCGCTCGGCGATATGGTAACGACAAAGCAATTGGGGATGATCAGGGCGATTGCCCGGGAGAGCCGAGTCGACGCGGAGGCCGAATGCATGTCGCTGCTAAATTGCCACGTCGACGAGCTGTCAAAGCGTGCGGCATCCAATCTCATTGAACACCTTCAGGGTTTGGTTCGCGATCGCGGCTCCTTACCGGCCAGGCGGGCCAGCTGATGCGCGGGTAATGCCGGTTGTTTTGAGTTACTGCACAGCCAATGGTCCGGTTTTACTCCATGAATTCGGACTTCTCCAGCCGTGACTCAAGAACCGGAAGCGGGGGTCGGCCTGAACGGGCTGGCCGCCGCAAAACAAAAACCG
>JBBRSH010000061.1:0-25392 GCA_038245555.1 Pyrinomonadales bacterium
GAAACTAAAGAAAAGGCCAAGATGGTGTCTGAATTTGAGACGTTGCCGCTGGAACAAAAGATAGCCAACTTGCTCCGGATGGAAGCAGTGACGATAGGCGAAACGATCTCGTATGTGGTCAACTCTCCATTCGCCGTGCTTGAGAAAGTCGGCGATGTAATGGCCGAATTCGGCATGAAACTCGATCGGGATGCTAAAAAGGCCTCCCGGCCTGCCGACAACGGAGAAGAAGAAGTTAAAACTCCCCCAAAGGCTCCTCCGGCCGCTAAAAAGGCCAGTGGGCGTGCGGCCAAACCACCAAAGATATAGCCCGCACGACAAATTAGCTCTCGAGATCGCTGGATGCCGTTCCCGCGGATATGAAGTAATATGTACCTGTGGGTAACGAGCTGGAAAAGCGCGAGACAAATTCTTTAATTAGCGAAAATGCGCAGCATTTGCTTGCAATGAGCGTTGTCGGGGTAATGCTCTATGTGATCGGGCTGCCCGCCTTCGTTATCTTTTTTATCGGTGCTTTCACCTTTTTCCTCTGGAAGCTCTTTTCCACAAGCAGCGGTACTGAAACCCGTCGTATTTTTGAATTCTATCTTGTCGCAAACGAGATCCTGCGGTCTAACGATCGCCGATGGTATGGATTTGAGATTCAGGAAGCGATAGCTCGCGGGGAGAAAATAGTTGCGTCAATGCACACCGCTCCGCCCCTTGCGTATTTCGCCTTGGGCTGTCTTTATCATAAGAAGGGCGATAACAGTGCGGCAATAAAAGACCTTGAGCGAGTTTTGGAGGAAGATGGCTCCAGCGAAACATCGATCGTCTTCCCGACGAAAGAACTTCGCGACTACGTTCGGATCCTTAGAAAGATCGAAAGAGATCCAGCTGACGCTCCGCAAACCTCGGCAGCGATCCGTTCGCTCGAGCGGCTTCGCAAAAATAAGGGAAAGTCCATTTTGGATGATGCCCGACACCGCGTTCACGAAGATCCGATGCCAAAACTCCCGGAGTCTTCGCAAAAAACCTCCGACCGGTTCGCATTTTTTGATAACGGTGAAAACGAGCCGCCCGGCAGATGGCTGGCGGAACCAAGAAATGTTTCGGCCGTCACACGAAAGTCTTTAGCGGATGCGAAATCTGACGAAGCTAAAAACGACAACGGTAACGATCAGCCATTTACCGGCCGCAAGCCAATTTCTGAAGTTCTGAAGGATATTTATGACGAGAAAACGTCATAGGGTCCGCGGTCGCGATCGTATCACTGTCTAAGCCCGAAAAATACCTTGATCGACCGTATCACGCCGCGTGATTTTTCTACTATGTTCGGATCGTTGGCCTGAGTGGCGGCCTCAAGTCCAAGCTTCCGCTGATAGATGATCTCGGAGATCATCTCAACGAGCTGCGGGTTTTTCTCCAGTATCGGTTTTAAGGCCTTCTTTTCGATACTCAGAACCTCGGTCTCCTCATCGGCAACGACCGTTGCGGTCCGCTCCTGGCCCGTCAAAAGGCTCATTTCACCAAAAAAATCATTTTCCGCAAGAGTGTTGATTATCTTTTCACGGCCGTTCTCTGTGATCTCAACGTGCACCTTGCCCCGAACGATCACAAACATCGAATGGCCCTCCTGACCCATCCGAACGATCCTTTCGCCAGCCGCGTAGATTCGCGTCTTTGCAGAGCCGGCGAGTTTTCCTGTCTCATCCTCGGTCAACGGGGTGAATATCGGAACGCCATTGAGCCGTTCGGCGTTCTTATTCACCTTTTCCTCAAGCGTTACCGGTTCCTGTTTTTCCTCGATATGAAGTCGCCGCGTCGGGAACGGGAATGCGATCTTCTCGCGGTTGAACGCGTACCATATATTTCGCCGGATCAACGCGTCAGTGTCATGATGTTTTGAGTAATCGTCGAGCCAATACTTGACTTCCCAATCGATCCCATCAGCGCCAAGGTCTCGAATGCGAACATTGGGACGCATCTTGTTTGACACGTTTTCGGCACCTCGCATGGCGTCCCTCACGACCTGAACCGTCTTCGCAGGTGAGAAGTTATACTCGGTATGAAAGCTGACCGTACGTGCGTTGAGATTGTCTTTTGGGGCGACCTCGATGAGTTCCTTGCTTAGGACCGCGTTACTGATGATCAACAGTTTATTTTGAAACGTCCGTATCTTCACGCCGCGCCACGACACGACTTCGACTACGCCCGTGCCGCGACTAGGAATGATCACCACATCGCCAACCTGAAACGGTTGGTCAGCCTGAAGAGCTATGCCCGCAAAAAGATTACCTAAAGTTTCCTGCAAGGCCAGACCGACGATGATTCCAACGATCGTCGATCCCGTAAAGATGCCGGCGAGCGAGATCGTCGGGTACTGCGTTTGAAAGATCAGGAAGAACGCAATGATATAGACGACGATCGAGAAAACTGTTTTCAGCAGAGATGAGACTTCCGTCTGAGCAGACCCGCGAAAGAAAGTTCGCAGTAGCAATTGAGCTACAAAACGGACGATAGCTATCACGATCGCCATCCACAGAAGGATTTTCAGGATCCGAAAAAACGTATCGAAGGTGTTGGCGACCGTCATGTTCATGACGATCTTCGAGCTTTCTTCGGACAACTCCCAGCCCTTTGAAAAGAAGATCTGAAACTGTGGAAAAAATGACGTCTGCAGCCAAGTCTCAACTATCGACAGACTCGAAAGAATGAGGATCGCCAGACCTACAAAAACGACCAAATAAATTGCTTTCTTTTGCAGCTCGGATGGAGTCATAAACTGTCCTAAAACATATCAACAATCGTTTTCCCAATCAATAAGAGAGAAAGAATGGAAACAACGGCGGTGGTGGCATAGGCCAGGACATTGAACGTCCGAGAGTTGCGGTGTTCGCCCATTATCAATGGATCATTAGCAAGTTTGACGATGGCTACTAATAATACAGGTAATAAGAGGCCGTTTATGCACTGAGCGACAAGCAGAAGCGATATCGGTGGTATACCCGGTATCATCGCGACAACAGCTCCCATCAACATCAGCCCGGTAAAAATGCCGAGGAAAATTGGAGCCTCTCGAAAGGAACGCGATAGGCCTTTTTCAAAGCCGAGGGCCTCGCTTACCGAGTAAGCGGTAGCCAGGGGAACGACTCCCATCGCAAGCATAGACGCTCCAAACAGTCCGATCGCGAAAAGATACTTGGCATAAGTGCCGGCGATCGGTGCGAGTGATTCGGCCGCGGTCGCGGCGGAATCGATGTTAGTTACGCCATGAGAAAAGAGTGTTGCAGCGGTGCAGATGACGATGAACGCCGCGATAATGTTGGCAAACGACATTCCGATAATTACATCTACGCGTCCCACTGCCAGGTCACCCTTGTCCATTCCTTTTTCAACGGCCGCGGACTGGACATAGATCTGCATGAACGGGGCGATGGTCGTGCCGATCAAAGCCATCACCGTAAAAAGATAAGCCGTATCCATGCTCACCGTAGGACGGACGAAACCGACCGCGACTTCGTGCCAATCCGGCTTTGAGATAAATGCGGAGATGACGTAAGTGAAGAAAATCAGCGACATCGCCAGGAAAACCCGTTCGACACGCTTTTGTGATCCTTTGACGACCAGCCACCAGATCATCGCCCCCGACAGCGGTATGACAATGAAGCGCGAGATCCCGAACAACTCCGACGCTTGTCCGATGCCGACAAACTCTGAGACGATGACGCCCGTGTTCGCTGTCAAAAGGGCGAGCATGACGAACGCCGTCCATCGAACACCGAACTGTTCCCGGATCAGGTCTGCGAGGCCCTGGCCCGTCACGACGCCCATGCGCATGCACATTTCCTGGACGACGATCAGACTGATCGTCATCGGGATAAATGTCCAGAGCATCGTGTAGCCGAAACCCGCTCCGACCGTTGAGTAAGTAGCGATACCGCCGGCGTCATTGCCCGCGTTTGCTGCGATAATTCCGGGGCCAACTATGGCGAGGTAGGTGAGAAAGCGGTATTCAGACAGGCTCCGCCGAAGACGGCCCTGAGCACGCCGAAGCGACTGCACATACTTTTTCGGTGAAAAGCGTGTCAGGTTCATGTCTTCTACTATCGCCTTCTATCATCGTTCGAACTGTGCTGGAATGAATATAGTTGCCCATTGGCTGAAGATTGAATATATCGTTTTTGGCTGTCTTTGAAAAGTCGGGTCACTTTGGGGCATAGCTTTGTTGGTAACAGTGAGTTTTGATACAGTGCCATTATGAAAAATTTGCATCTTCGGGTTTCGCTGGTCGTAATTACACTTTCGGCATTTCTGATATCGGCCGTGCCGTTTGCGACCAGTGTATCCGCCGCATGGCCCGATCCGGTTCGCGGTCGTCACGGGATGGTCGCGTCCCAACATGAATTAGCATCAAAGATCGGCGTCGAGATCATGAAACGTGGCGGAAACGCGGTTGACGCGGCAATTGCCGTTGGCCTGGCGCTGGCCGTCGTTTATCCCGAAGCAGGAAATATTGGCGGCGGCGGATTTATGCTGATCCGTTCTAAAAATGGCGACACACATGCGCTCGATTACCGTGAAATGGCCCCCGCAGCTGCGAATCGCGATATATTCATCAACAAAACCGGTGAGCTGATCAAAGGAGAAGGGTCCTCCACGCTCGGTTACCGGGCATCGGGAGTTCCGGGAACGCTCGCAGGGTTTGACATGGCTTTTCAAAAGTATGGGTCCGGCAATATCAAATGGAGCGATCTGGTCGAACCTGCAAGGCTGCTTGCGCAAAATGGTTACGTTCTCTCGAATCGGGTCGCTGAGCTTTTCAAAAGCTATAAAGACCATTTATCCAAATACGACGACAGCAACCGGATCTTTCTTCGCAGCGGAAAGTTTTACGGCGAGGGTGATCTATTTAAGCAGCCTGAGCTGGCCGAAACGCTTGGCCGCGTTGAACGTCTGGGCGCGAAAGAGTTCTATTCGGGCATTACGGCCCGCAAGATCGCCGATGATATGAAGTCCCATGGTGGATTGATCACAATGGATGATCTTAAGAACTATAAGGCGAAGGAGCGAACCGCGTTACGCGGAAAATACCGTGGGAACGAGATAATCACCATGCCGCCTCCGAGCTCGGGCGGTATCGTCATGATGCAGGTATTGAACATGCTCGAAGGCTACGATATCGGAGCTATGCAGTACAATTCCGCGGCAAAATATCACGTGCTGACCGAAGCAATGAGACGAGCCTTTGCCGACCGAGCTGAATTTATGGGAGATCCGGACTTTGCAAGCGTTCCCGTTACCAAGCTGATCGACAAGCGGTATGCGGAAACCCGAAGGGCAAGCATCGATATTCATCACGCTTCCGACAGTAAAAAGGTGGGGCACGGTGACATTCCGGGGGGCGAACCTATGGATACGACGCATTTTACGGTCGCAGACAAGGACGGTACTGTGGTGACAAATACGTACACGCTGAACGACCTGTATGGCTCAGCTGTCACGGCGAAGGGAACGGGTGTCCTTTTAAACGATGAAATGGATGACTTCGCGGCTCGTCCGGGAAAACCGAATATGTTTGGTTTGATCCAGGGTGAGAAGAACGCAGTTCAACCAGGAAAACGGCCGCTTTCTTCGATGACACCGACCATTGTATTACGAAAGGACGGCACCTTTTGGTTTGCTACCGGAGCCCGAGGCGGACCCCGTATTATTTCCGCCGTCATCCAGACGGTGATCAATGTTATAGATCATGATATGGATATCCAAGCCGCGATCGATGCTCCACGGATACATCACCAATGGTTTCCGGACGAGATCCTTTATGAAAAGTTTGGACTCTCACCGGATACAATGACGATATTGTCGAGCTACGGGCATAAGTTCACCGACAAACCAGCAAGCGTGGCTCAGGCGACGGGGATCATGCTGGATGCAAAAGGTGTTTGGCTTGGAGCCATCGACAGCCGGGGCGACGGTCAGGCAGTCGGTTACTGAGGCGGCATCTCGTTCTTTTCGAGGAGCTTCGTAGTTCCATCGGTAACGCTGCCGGGTTCGAGGTCGCTTGTGTCCCGCCAAGTTCCGGCCTGCGGAGGTGCGTAAACGGAAGCGGGGATAGGATGTCCCGCTGACAACCCGGGTTGGGCTGTTTGGCGATCGGGTATTGTCTTTGGTCCGGCATTCATATTTCCTTCCGATATTTCCCCGGTTGGAACGTGCGGCTCAAACATCAGAGCATAGGCCATTCGAAGCAACCCGCCCATAAAAAGAGCTATTGACGCTATCGGTACGCCCCACACCGGAGCGTGGATTGCAACGGTCAAGATCGCTACGATCGGAACGATCAAAAAGGTCATGAGAAATATGAACAGGCCTTGTTTCATCCCACGCGTCCGCGCGGAAGGCGAGAAGAAGGTCGTTGATCGGACGCCGGCACCTGGAATGATCCCGCCGGTATAAAGCAATTCTGTTGTTCCGGTCAATAAAAAACCGCAACGCGAGCAAAAGCTCGTTGCGTCCGATAGTCTTTCCTGACCGCATTGGGGGCAAAACATCCGCTTTTATTTTCGTTCTTCTTCGTTCAAAAGTCTGGTCGTATTTTCAGTTACGCTGCCCGCCCGATCAAGATCATTAGTGTCCCGCCAACTCCCGGCACCCGGGCCTGTATAGACTGATGCGGGAATCGATTGCTGCGGTGGAAGCTCGTACGCCGAGGGCTGACCCTGTAATATGTGGCCCGGAGCGTACGGCATTCTGGCCTCGGTTGGATACGGGTATTTTGGCGTTCCTTTCAGATAAACCAACGAAAAGATAAACAGCATCAACGCACCAAAGACCCCGATCAGGGCCGTTACCGCGGCAAGTGTATAAGCTTCAAAAGCACCGCCAAGCATCCACGTGATCAAGGGAACCCAAAAAATAAACCAGAAGAGGCTGAAAACGATACCGTTCTTTCTTGTGTAAAGCGACTGGCCCGCCTTGTTTAGCTCCGCGAGCTGCGGTAAAAAGCCGCCATGCGAAAGGACTTCGGAAACAAGGCCGAGCGGAAGACCACAACGCGAGCAAAATTTGGTTTCGTTGGATACTTGCTGTTGTCCGCAACTTGGGCAGTGCATTTTCGGATCTCCGTTTATCGTAGGACTCAAGACTTAACGAATTCTTGCACGAAAAAGTTCGTAAATCAATAAAGTCGCTATCGCGCGACTCTCCCGCCCCCGAGCGTTTGAAATATCGCGAACGCCCGACCCTGATGGTGCTCAGACTGTGAGATGGTATCCAATAATATTTCGCCTAATGACCGGAGAACTCTGGGAGCCGGAATATTACGGCCCAGATCTGCATCAGACCGGAAAAAGGCAAAACCTCGAAGACGCGTTTCTTCGACCTCGCTGAGGTACACCGCAACCTTTCCCGTATCGTGCAAAGCCTCTGGCAGCGTCCATTCGAACGGGTCATCCCAAAGCCGCGTCGTGATGCCGCCAAAGGCCATCTCGACAACCGCCGCCGAGCGAAGAATGTTTTCGCCGATGGTCAGTTTGATCAGATCGTCGGCGACGACGGCTGCAGATCTCTTATACAGAAGCTCTTCCGGCAATTCGAGAATAAATTTAGTTGAACGCTCGTGCAGCAGCCGAAACTGACGGTCAAACGCCGCGATAAATGGATCCATACGAGGTAGATGATAAAAGCCAGCCGATCAAGTGTCCTAGTTTGAAGGCTTTCCTTTATCGCTTAACCGTGATTTAAGCCCTTCCAGGTTTGTTATCGCATCAGCCTTTCGAGCTTCGTCGGTTTCAATTTTTATATATGACTCCATCGCGGCGATCGCTTTCGGTAATTGAGGCGAGTTCACCGAAGCATACGCGAAATAAGCCAACGCGCGAGATCGAACCGCAAGGTAACGGTTCGCGATAATTGTTTTTTGAAGACCCGGTTCGACAACATTTTTATTAACTTCGACCAACTGCGAGACTTTGTCTAGGCAATCGATCGATTCCTGCATGTATCGGTATGCTTCCGGCATCGCATTACCATTGGTTTTCTCAACTCCGATCATCAGTAACGCCGACGATTTATTTGACAGCAGGGTTACTTGCTCCGGCCAGTAGTCGGCGCCTTGAAGAGCCTCATTAAAGTTATTAAGTGCTGACTGATAATTCTTCTCGTTAAAAGCTTTAAGTCCGGCATCTAAAAGGACTTTGATCTGTTCCCGCTTTACGTTGAATGCTTTAACTTTTTCGGCTTCCTCGGCAAGCTGCTTTTGCTGTGCTTCCTGTTTTTTACGATCCTCGGCCTCGATCCTGGCTCGCTCCTTATTCGGAGTTGGCTTTGTCGTTTGGGCGCCGCAAATTAGGGGAACAGAGAAAAACCAGAAGGTGAAGATAAATAACTTCTTCATTATTGTCAGTAGTTACTGTTTGAACGATCTACCGCAGCTGCGCACTCATCTCATCCCCTGAGTTTCACAACAAGTTGGCGAAGCGCCTCGGCATCCGGTGAGTTGGGCGCGAGTTTAAGGTATATCTCCAGCTCATCGGCCTGTTGCTTCTTATTCCCCTGTGTCGAATAGATGATCGCGAGAAGGCGGTGCGCTTCTTTCAACGAATCAGCCATTTTGTCTCCGCCGAGGGTTAAGGCGTTAGTCAGTTCTTTTACGGCCCCGACAAACTTGCCCTGATACGCAAGGCTCTGCCCAAGAAAAAAATGTCCGGCCGCAGAATCATCTTTCGCCTTGATCACGTCGCGAAGAACAGGCTCAGCGTCCGCATAAAGCTTGAGGTTATAAAGCGTCATGCCGTGGTTCAACATAGGGGCGAAGGACGTCTTGTTTATGCCGAGCGCCGATTTGAAAGCTTCGTCCGCTTTGACCAGATCGTTGGATTGGAGATAATGCACGCCCATATCGTTATAGGCGGCCGCGAATTGGGGATGCTCTTTGATCGCCAGTTCGAGCTGTTCGATCGCCCCTTTATGATCACCGGTTTTAGCGAGGTCGATCGCCTTGTTGTAAAAAACCATCGCTGCGGGCGGTACATTTGAAAGCTCGGCGTTTACAACGGCCGGTTTGGTAGCTTCCGCCTTACTCTTAAGGCGCAGACTCAAAGTAAAAGTTTGTCCGGGGGTTCCGGTCATCTGGAAAACGTTCATGCTTTGCCTAAGAGGTTCGAAATCTTTCTCCTTGTCGATAACGATCGTATAATCGCCGTTGGGCAAGCCTAGGAAGGCGAAATTTCCCATATCATTGGTCACCGTAACCCTGTCGCCCCTGCTCATCGTCTGGAGGCGAACCGATATGTGCGTTTCAACCCGTTGTCCTGTCGCCGTGAAAACGGTTCCGGTGATCATATTCGACCCGCCCAAGCCGGTGTCATAGCCCTCGATCTTTTGCGCGGATGCCGAACCGAAAAGACCGGCGACAGCCAAAACAACGAGCAGACAAACTTCTTTATACCTGATTCCTGAGATCATAGACCGACTCCTTACTAAAAACATTAGATCAAAATACTGAGTAGTGCCGACGATTATATCACCGTTACCAAGCCTGCCAAATAGTTTTCTCGCTAAAACGGCCGACATGCATCCAGAGTGACGGCCGCTTTTGCAAGCCAATAAGGAATGGCTCAATCCTTATAATAATAGTACTGAATCTTAAAGAACGCTTCGGGTCGTGTCAGGAAAGCGTCAGTTCCTAAAAGGAAGACGGCGGAGTGCGGACACTCTTGTCCGCTTCGCCGGTTCCTCCGGCGAGACTTGCAGCGTTGTCGGGGCTCGCGCGAATGGAAGCGTGACGTCTGGACGCTTTTGCGTCCATGCGGATAATAGTGTCCGCACTCCGCTGCAAGCTCAAGGGACGGTCTAATTGTTCACTTTGCTAGGAAATCACGGGCCATGGTGATTACTTGATCCTTAAAAGGTCCGACGTAGACGAAGTGAGTGGCACCTTTTATTTCGACGACCTGGCCGTTTTTCATATCTTTGCGGAACTGGTCGATGCTGGCACGCCAGATAGGGGCTTGTTTCTTTTTCCACCAGTCGGCGAGTTTCTTGGTTGTTTCTGCGTCGAGCGTTCCCGTTGCTTGCGGGAGATCGACGTCGGCGTAGATGGCAAGCGACGGGGCCTTTATCTTTTTGTAGTCAGGGTGAAATTGCATCGCGGCCCTCATCGTCAAAACCTCGACGTTCAGGATATCGGGCGGCGGAAGGTCTGTGGCAACGATCTTTTCCCAGCCGAGGCAGTTCAGGGCTTCGCCGACGATCCGCATAAAGCTCGCCGGTATTCCGCCGGGCTGGTCGTTTGCACAGGAAAATCCGGTTCCACGGTCATAGGCCGCGTCGAGATAGACCATCTTTATCACCCGCTCCGGATAGGTCGCGGCAAAGAGCGTCATCTCGTCGCCCGCCAGCGAATGTCCCATCAGATGCGCCCGAGTGATCTTTTGGGCATCCATAAAGGCGCGGATGTCTTCGACCCGCGTCGTTGTATCGTATCCTTTCGTCGGCCGTTCAGTTTCGCCAAACCCTCGCCGTGTCAGGCCGATAACGTGAAACTTCGCCGTAAAGCTCGGTGCGATCTCGTCGAAAGTGTGAGCGTCATTGCCGAGTCCCGCCAGCAGGATGACGACATCGCCCGATCCGCCCCAGTCGAGGTAATTCATCTTGATGCCGTTCGCCGTGACAAAGGCGCTTTTATGCGGGGATCCGTCACGCGGGGCTTCGGATGAAGAATTGATCTTCGGAGCCGGGAAATCCATACCCGGAGCCTGATGGATCATCACGCCCGTGATCTTGCCCGTCGCATCTTTCTGAAACGTTAGCGTAATTGCCGTCCCGGTCACTGAGTAGTCTTCGCCCGAGATCAATTCGATCCCCGCTTTTCCTTGCCCCGTCGCCTCGATCGCAAGTTTCCCGCTCGTCGCGGTGACCGTGATCATTATCGGAGCCCCCGTCACCTGGTATTGGCCGACGTATTTCTCAGTGGCATCCTGGCCAAACGCTGCCATAACAAAAGACAAGATAAATACAGTTGCGGCAAATTTTATTTTCATTAATTAACTCTCCCAGTCTGAACCAAATGGTACACCCACAAGGGTCGATAACGCGACAAATGAACTCTGATTCTAACCGATCAGCAGATCTTCGACCGCTTGACATTAAGAATTATTCTAAATACAGTTTGAGTTATAGAAAACGAAGTGAAGGACATCAAAGATCTGGTACTGACGAAGCAACGTCGCTCCGTCCTACAGGTCATCCGCGGATCGGAAAAACATTTGACGGCTAATGAGGTATTTGAGGATTCTCGGCGTCTTTTGCCGGGGATATCTTTTGCGACTGTTTACAATTCACTGCGCTATCTGAAGAACGAAGGGTTGATCGGTGAGATCCGGTTGGGAACTGACGCCAATCTTTACGATCGCAAACTCACCCGGCACGACCACGCTCTTTGTACTAACTGCGGAATGCTCATCGATATCGAGATGGAGCATCCTCCGGAGATTGTCGCGCGGGCGGCCGCTTATTCAAACTTCAAACCGGAATCGTTGGAATTTACTTTGAGGGGCCTCTGCCCTGACTGCGTCGGAGATTAACCACAAAGGCACACAATGAAAGATAAACATAAACTATTTTTCAAAAAAACTTTTTGACCTTCGTGCCTTTGTGGTGAAAAAACAAGGAGATAGACAAACACATGTCAACAGCTACTGGAACTGCAACTGAAAACACTGCCCTGACGGCCAAAGTCGGCCAACCGGCACCGGATTTTAACATGCCGTCGACCAAGAACATCGAGACTCTAAAGGATAACGTCAAGCTCGCGGATTACAGGGGAAAGTGGCTTGTAATGTTTTTTTATCCACTGGATTTTACCGGGGTTTGTTCGACGGAATTGAGACACTTTTCCGAACGTTTGGAGGAATTCCGGGGCATCGGCACAGAGGTTATGGGTGTCTCGACTGACTCGGTTTATTCGCATCGCGCGTGGCAGAAAGCGCCGGCTGCCGAGAACGGCATTGGAGAGATCAAATATCCGATCGCCTCAGATGCCGGCGGCAAGCTGGCCCGCAAATATAACATTTTGCTCGAAGATCCGAATATCGCGCTCCGCGGTCTTTTTATCATCGACCCCGAAGGCGTGCTGCAATATTCAGTGGTTCACGCGATAAATATCGGGCGTTCGGTAGACGAAACTCTTCGTGTTCTGCAGGGCCTGCAGACCGGCGGGTTTTGTGCGGCCGATTGGAAACCGGGACAGAATACGCTCTAAGCCGAATAAGAACGATAACGTAAATATATTTTGAAAACGATCTAAAATAAAAGGTAAATCAATAATGGAAAACGAAAATAATTCAAATGGATGCCCCTTCACGGGTGCGGGCGCGAAACACGATGTCGGCACTAACGGCACCAAAAATAAAGACTGGTGGCCGAATCAGTTAGATCTAGGCGTTCTGCGTTCGCATTCTTCGTTGTCCGACCCGATGGAAGCGGGTTTCGACTACGCTGAAGAGTTCAAGAAACTTGATTACGAAGCGATCAAACGTGACCTCAACGCGCTAATGACTGATTCGCAGGACTGGTGGCCGGCCGACTTTGGCCACTATGGTCCGCAGATGGTCCGAATGACCTGGCACGCCGCCGGTACGTACCGCGTCGCCGATGGCCGAGGAGGAGGCGGACGCGGCCAACAGCGATTCGCACCTCTGAATAGCTGGCCGGACAATGTAAATATCGATAAATCTCGTCGCCTGCTGTGGCCGATCAAACAGAAATACGGCAAGCGGATCTCGTGGGCCGACCTGATGATCCTCGCGGGCAACGTCGCACTCGAATCGATGGGCTTTCGCACTTTTGGTTTTGGCGCAGGGCGTGCCGACGTGTGGGAACCGGATCAGGATATGTATTGGGGCGACGAGACCGAGTGGCTCGCCGACAACAAACGTTTTAGCGGCGACCGCGAGCTAAATCAGCCGCTAGCCGCGACCCACATGGGCCTGATCTACGTCAATCCGCAGGGCCCGGAGGCAAGCGGCGATTACATGGCCGCGGCTAAGGACATCCGCGCGACCTTTTACCGAATGGCGATGGACGACGAAGAGATCGTCGCGTTGATCGCCGGCGGACACACGTTCGGCAAAGCACACGGAGCCGCCCCGGAATCTCACAAGGGAGCTGAACCCGAGGGAGCGTCGATCGAGGAGCAAGGCTTTGGCTGGACGAGCAGCCACGGTAGCGGCCACGGTGCCGACACGGTCTCGAGCGGTATCGAAGTAACCTGGACGACAACGCCGGCGCAGTGGGGCAACAACTATTTCGAAAATCTCTTCAAGTTCGAATGGGAGCGAACCTCGTCGCCGGCAGGTGCGATCCAGTGGGTTGCTAAGGATGCCGATGAGATCATCCCCGACGCACATATCTCGGGCAAATTTCACAGACCGACGATGCTTACGACGGATCTGACTCTTCGCTTCGATCCGGAATTCGGCAAGATCTCGCAGCGTTTTCTCGAAAATCCGCAGGCGTTTGCTGAGGCTTTTGCCCGTGCGTGGTTCAAGCTGACGCACCGCGACATGGGACCAAAGGTCCGCTATTTGGGCCCGGAAGTTCCTGCCGAAGACCTGATCTGGCAGGATCCGGTTCCGGCGTCAACGACGAATCTGGACGCCAACGGCATCGCGGCTTTGAAAGCTAAGATCGCCGATTCGGGACTGTCGGTTGCTGAGTTAGTTTCGACCGCGTGGGCGGCGGCGTCGACATTCCGAGGTTCGGACAAACGTGGAGGTGCAGATGGAGCCCGTGTCCGTCTCGCCCCTCAGAAAGATTGGGCCGTCAACAATCCTGCCCAACTGGCTAAAGTTCTGGGTGTGCTCGAAGGCATCAAGGCCGAAGCCGGTAATGTGTCACTTGCCGACCTTATCGTGCTGGCCGGAAACGTCGGTGTCGAAAAGGCGGCCAAGGCAGCGGGCATTGATGTTGGCGTTCCTTTCAAACCCGGACGCGGTGACGCGTCGCAGGAACAGACAGATATCGAAGCCTTTGATTACATGGAGCCGCAGGCAGACGGGTTCCGGAACTACCTGAAGGAAAAATATTCGGTTTCGACCGAATCAATGCTGGTCGATAGGGCGAATCTGCTGACGCTGACTGCTCCCGAAATGACCGTCCTCGTCGGCGGGTTGCGTTCCTTGGGTGCGAACTACGACGGATCTGGTCACGGAGTTTTCACCTCACGACCAGGAACATTGTCGAACGACTTCTTCACCAACCTGCTCGACATGGGCACCAAGTGGAATGCGGTCGACGAGTCACAGGAAGTGTTCGAAGGCACCGACCGCAAATCCGGTGCAAAGAAATGGACCGCGACGCGTGCCGACCTGATTTTTGGCTCGAATTCGGAACTTCGTGCTCTTGCCGAGGTTTACGCATGTTCCGATTCCGCTGAAAAGTTCGTTACAGACTTTGTCGCTGCATGGACCAAGGTGATGAATCTTGGGCGCTTCGATCTGGCGTAATTTCTCTCATCGATATTAGAAACTCTGGCGGCTCATTATCGAGCCGCCTTTTTTCTTACTTTTAGAAATTCACGCACTACTTCTCCGAGCTCACGAAGGGCCTTCACTCCATCCTCCTTATCATTATCGCTTTCTAAACTTTCGTTCTTCCTCCGTCATCCCAAGCCCGTAGGTTTTACCTTTCCAATTCACGCCTGTTCCAACTTTACCTTTTATCCCAAGTTCGGCGCCCTTTCCAGGAACGCTGCGATCGGTGAGGACCCAGATCGTTCCGGTACCGTCGTCTACCTTGTAGGCTCCGCCGGATATTCCGGTTCCCGGGATCGACAAGCCGTAGCTATCGGTAACAACACCGACAACGATAACTTCTTTACCGCTATATCTTCCGGGATTGGCCTCGATGTCGGCGATGCTGCGCCGTTCCGGACATCCAGTTGCGAAGATGGCAAGTGCAAAAGTAAATGCGATCAATAAAGCTTTTAAGTAATTTCCCATTTCTTCTCCTGTCAATAAAAAATTCCTAACGCTCGAACCAACTGCTAGTGGATTCGGGAACTGTGAGAAAGTTTGCCAAAAATATTTTTTTTTGCGATGCTTAGATCATCTTTTATAACTGAACTAGGCTGGGGCCGGATCATGTCTGCTGCTTCTAATTTTCTCATAAACGACAGAACCTCGTTCTGCTCTAGTTTGGCGGCCGACGGCTGGCATGATCAGGATGGAGAAAAATCATACGAATGGTGGCATTTTGATGCTCTTTCGGACGACGGTCGCGAAGCACTAGTTATCACCTTTACCGACAATTATGTCTTTTCGCCTCGTTATGCCGCACCTCCGGGGTCGGGACCGCAAAAGGTTTACCCTCCAAAGCGATTTCCTGCTTTGTCGCTGCTGTATTCGGTCAATGGCAAGACGATTTTTCGGTCCGTCAGCGAATATACTGCGAGGCAATTTAATGGCGAGGCGGGAACAACACAGTGTTCGATTGGGAAAAGCTCATTTCATCTGGACACAGCGTCATACGGATCAGGTTATCTAATTTCGATCGACCTTCCGATCGGACCGTTAAATCGGCTGAAAGGCTCGTTTGAATGGCTGTCGATCGAGAGCGATCTGCTTGAGCCGGATAAGAGCGATGATGCTCCAAATTCCTGGAACGTAGCAGTGCCGCGTTCCGATGTTACGGGCCATATCGAGGTTGTCGACCGGAAAGGGCGGAACAAGCGGCGATATAGTTTTCGCGGTACCGGATATCATGACCATGTTTCCGGATCGGAGTCGTTCAACGACGTGATCAAAAGCCGGCAATGGGGAAGGGCTCATTTTGTAGACACGACAGTTATTTATAAATTGGAAGATAGTCGCGGTTCGGAAGTTCCGACCGCACAGTTTTTTCTCATCCGAGACGGTGAGGTTCACCAGCGCGAGGCCTCGTTCGAGCAACAATTATTTCGGCGGGACAAATTTGGGATCAGATACCCTAGGCGTCTAGGGTTTGAGACTGATGATGGAATGCGTCTACGCGTGAAGCCATATCAGGTCATTGCGTCGAGCTTTTGTGAAATTCGATTCCTAAGCGAAATGACTCTGATGCTTAGAGACGGGAAACCTCGCCGAACGATCGGATTTTCCGAGTTCATCGCTCCCAAAAATCTAAAGTATCGACTTTTTCGGCGGTTTACAGACTTGCAAATAGGAAAAAATGGAAGAGGTCCGATCTTGTAATAAATTCCTGTCTATCCCGCGGAATTCCATCGACCCAGATTGGGAATGACGTCGTTCGACATCTTAGCTGCCATTTCCGGCGTAAAACTCATATTGGCCGTCATGAAATTTATCGAGCTTTGGACCATTTCTTCCAAAGTCTGATCGGGGTTTGTGAACGACCCATTCTGATAGCAGAACTGGCAATAGGTCGGACTGTACGACCCGTCGGATTCAGTGCCGAGGTTCCCGAAAGAGGAATTGATCGGCATTCCGCAGCTTTGGCACCTTATTTTGTCGTCCATTGGAATAATTGATCAATTGAATTTGACGGCCGTACCGTAGGCGAGAACCTCGGTCGAGCCCTGTGTAAACTCCGTTGCGTCGTAACGCATTCCGATAATGGCGTCAGCTTCAATCTCATGCGCGTGCTGCACCATGCGGTTAAACGCTTCCATTCGGGCTTGTTCGCAGACGTGATCCCACTCCTCGATGTTGCCGCCCATGATTGATTTCAGGCCGCCAACGATCCCGCGACCGATTCCCGTAGCACGAACAACTATGCCTCGGACTACGCCGAGGTATTGACCGATCTGTTTACCTTGTATTTCGAACCCAGTTGTTACGACCATAATCCTCCAACAAGCAGAACCACCTCACGTGGCAGTAATAATGGTAGCGCCTAGGGGAGTTGAACCCCTCTTTCGAGGTTGAGAACCTCGCGTCCTAACCGATAGACGAAGGCGCCCTTCGAAACCGATACGAATCGCAATTATATCGAGGAAATATCAGATTGTGCAAGCCTGACAGCCGTATTCGGATCAGCTTACCTTGACCGCAAGCCATAGTGTTTTTAAACTGTTAGATTGGACACGATCCGAATAACGCTACTATGACACACGATCTACTCAACACGCGTCAGACTTTTATCACCGGAACCGGAGCAGTCGGCTTGTATTACTCTCTGCCGCAGCTAGAGAAGGCCGGACTCGGAAACATTTCTCGTTTGCCGATCTCGATCCGGATCGTTCTCGAGTCGGTCCTGCGAAACTTCGACGAGGGAAAGAAAGTCAGCGAGGCGAATATCCGAGCGTTGGCCGCCTGGGTTGCCGTGTCCGATCGTTCCGAGGAAATACCGTTTGTCGTCGCACGCGTTATCCTGCAGGACTTTACCGGTGTGCCGCTGCTCGTTGATCTCGCAGCAATGCGCTCGGCCGTGAAACGGATGGGCAAGGATGCTGCGGTTATCGAGCCGCTCGTGCCGGTCGATCTAGTCATCGACCATTCGGTGCAGGTAGATTATGCCGGCAGCGAGGCGTCATACACCCAAAATATGGAAATGGAATTCAAACGCAACGATCAGCGTTACCGTTTCCTGAAATGGGGAACTCAGGCATTCAACGGATTTAGCGTTATACCGCCGGGAATCGGGATCGTTCACCAGGTAAATCTGGAATACCTCGCGAAAGGCGTGTTTGAGCGAGATGGCGTTTATTTTCCCGACACACTTGTGGGGACCGATTCACATACCACGATGATCAACGGGCTTGGGATCGTTGGTTGGGGCGTTGGAGGTATCGAAGCTGAAGCGGGAATGCTCGGGCAGCCAGTCTACTTTCTAACACCTGATGTCGTCGGCGTAAATCTGACTGGCGAGCTGCCGCAAGGTGCCACGGCCACGGATCTGGTGTTGCGAATTACGGAAATGCTCAGAAAGGCCAATGTGGTGGGTAAATTCGTGGAATTCTTTGGCGAAGGCGCTCGAGCTCTGAACGCTACGGACCGAGCGACGATCGCGAATATGGCTCCTGAATATGGCGCGACAATGGGATTCTTTGGCGTTGACGAGAAAACGCTCGAATATTTCGCGAACACCGGGAGAGAGCAGTCGCAGATCGACACTATCCGTAATTACTATAAGGCTCAGCAGATGTTCGGTATCCCGCTGGATGGTGAGGTAGACTATTCGACCGTGATCGGGTTGGATCTTCACACTGTAACGCCGGCTGTTGCCGGGCCCAAACGTCCTCAGGATCGTATTGAGCTTTCTAGCCTGGATGATCGTTTTATCGAGCTATTTTCAAAGCCTGTCGCGGATGGCGGTTACGGCAAGGTCGCGGAGGATCTAACGAAACGTTATAGCGTTACGATGGGTTCGCATCCGGAAACCGTGATTGTGGGTGGCGGCGAGCAGAGTTCCAGGTCGATCCCGGAGTCGATCCATGACACTGTTTCCCCCGATAACACGAATGTTGAAACAGAGATCGAAATGGTGAACAATCGCCCGACGCCGGACAGGGTAGACATTTCCGATGACGAATTTCCGGTTATTACCACCAACATAGGAAATGGCGATGTCCTGATCGCGGCGATCACGTCGTGCACCAACACGTCCAATCCGTCGGTTATGATCGCTGCCGGCATAGTCGCCAAAAAGGCCGTCGAAAAAGGAATGAAGGTGCCCTCATACGTGAAGACTTCGCTTGCCCCGGGCTCGCGGGTTGTGACGGAGTACTTGGAAAAAGCGGGTTTGCAGCAATATTTGAATGAAGTTGGTTTTGATCTGGTTGGGTACGGCTGCACGACATGCATAGGGAATTCGGGCCCGCTCGATCCGTCCATCGAAGAGGAAGTCGTAGACAACGATCTGATCGCCGCCTCCGTTTTATCTGGAAACCGTAATTTCGAGGCCCGCGTTCATCAGAATATCAAGGCGAATTTCCTGATGTCTCCGCCACTCGTGGTTGCGTACGCATTGGCCGGGACGGTTCTCAAGGACGTGATCCTTGATCCGATCGGTCAAGACCGCGATGGTAATGATGTGTTTCTTCGTGACATCTGGGCTTCACTTGACGAAGTTCGCGAATATCTCAAGACGGCCTTCGATCCGGAAACATACAAACGTCTATATACGCAGTTTGCCGAGGATAATCCACTGTGGAACAGGATCGAAACTAGTACAGGTCAAATTTACGAATGGGACTCAGAATCAACATACATCCAGGAACCGCCATTTTTCCAGGACTTCTCGATGGCGATCGGCAAATTTACCGATATTCGCAGTGCTCGGGCCCTCGCGATCTTCGGCGATTCGGTAACAACGGATCACATTTCTCCGGCTGGAGCCATAAAAGCAAATTCGCCAGCCGGCCTGTACTTGCAGGAAAACGGGGTCGAGGCGGAAAACTTTAACTCGTATGGATCGCGTCGTGGAAACGACCGGGTCATGCTCCGCGGAACATTCGCAAATGTTCGGATCAAGAACAGAATGGTCTCGCCGGTCGAGGGTGGCTTCACTAAACATCAGCCCGACGGAAGTGAAATGTCGATCTATGACGCAGCCATGGCTTACAACCCTGAGGGAACGCCTCTCATGATATTTGCCGGGAAGGAGTACGGAACCGGCAGTTCACGTGATTGGGCGGCAAAGGGAACTTCGCTGATGGGCGTAAAGGCTGTTGTTACGGAATCATTCGAGCGGATCCACAGGTCAAATCTTGTCGGAATGGGCGTCCTCCCGCTCCAATTCAAGGGATCGGAATCGGCGGAATCGCTCGGACTGGATGGAACCGAAACCTTCGACCTGACCGGCTTGGAGTCCGGAGAAATAAAACCACGTCAGGATGTGACGCTTGTGATAACTCGTCTTGACGGTTCGCGGCACGAAACGAGCCTAATATTAAGGATCGACACACCGATCGAGGTCGAGTATTATAAGAACGGCGGCATTCTCCCATATGTACTCCGTCAACTAATAGCCTAGAGTTTGATCATCACGACCGGGCAGGCTCTGCTTATCGGGTATCGGAATGGTCCCGAGAGGCTGCGGCGGCCAATTTTCTTGCCATATATCTCTGAAAAGTAGTAATGTTTTGATATCTACTTGATTACGTGGAAGTCGCGGCGATCGGATCTATGATCGCACGCGCAACCGAATTGTATGCACAAACCTGTTTCTTTTTGTCTTATCTTAACCCTTCTTTTCGCCGCCCTCATGCCGACGTTTGGCCAGCGAACCTTGCGAACCCTCCGATCTGAAGAGGTCGTGAGCGGTGATTCGACGAAGTTTGGCGACGTCCGAGCCTTTACGGATGGCCGAGGTGTCGTTGTAAATTGGAAAATGAGTGCCGAAACGAACAATGTAGGATTTAACGTCTACAAGGTGTCAAATCGTGGGCGCGTACAGCTCAACAACGGCGTGATCCCCGGCTCGAAAGCCCATTTTGGGGACCAAACGGCATATGGTGAACGTTATTTCTTTTACGACGTTAATGGCCGTTCCGAGGATGTTTACAATATCGAATCGCTCGATGCGGCTAACCGCCACATTCAAACCGGCAAGATCGAGGTTGAATTCACTTCGGATTATGCAGGTTCAGCAGGCATTTCGTACGAACGGCTGGCTGCTCGCGAGGAAAGACAGAGGGGCCAGCTTTCGAATTCTGAGTTATCGCTTCCGCGTGAGGTCAGTAAGGAAGTCCTGGCGTCTAGGTTTGCTCCGGACATGGAGTCGCAACAGGCTGTCGCCGCCTCTGGCGGAGCAAAGCTTGGGATCCGGACGGACGGGTTGTATCGGGTGACAAAAGCGGAATTACAAACCGTCGGATTCCCGGTAAATTCAGACCCGACTATGTGGCAGCTATTTTGCGACGGTGTGGAGCAGTCCATTATTGTTGGTCCGAATGGCGACTACGTAGACTTTCTCGGCCGACCCCACGAAACTGTCGAAAGCGATCTCCGATACTATTTTCTGACTGCAGGTGTTACGCCCGGCAAGAGGATGGGAACAGCGGTCTCGCACACTGTTGGTAGTACGGTCATGTCGACTACGTATGGACAGACGTTCTTCGCCAAACAACGCAACAACTACGTTAACGATATATTGAATGGTGATGCCGAGAATTATTGGGGTGCAATAGTTGCCAATTCGCCGGCGACGTATAATTTCAACCTTTCCGGCGTAGAAACGTCCGGCGCGGGTGCGTCGGTGCTGGTTAAAATGCAGGGATTGTCCTTAACATCGCATTCCGTTGCTATGACTATTAACGGTCAACCGCTGCCGACTGCAATAGGATTGGGTTCAAATGCATTTGCGACCTCGGCGGTGATTCCCATTTCGGCGCTCCATGACGGGTCGAACACCCTGTCAATGACGTCCTCGGCGGGTTCTGACTATTCACTTTTTGACTCGATTTCTATAACGTTCAATCGTAAATTTGTTGCGGACCAGAACCAGCTCACTTTCTATACCTTAAATTATCGCGGTGCCCGCGTTAGTGGATTTTCATCTCCAAACGTCCGGGCATTTGATACGACTCGCGATGGCTCGCCTGTCCAGATAACAAATCTAAATGTCCTGGCTAATGGTCCTTCGTATGACGTTGTCATGCCCCCCAGTCGGGGCAGGTCCGTTTATGCGGTCGAAGATTCAGCTATTAAGACCGTTCCGTCAGTGATCGCGAATAATCCTTCGAGTTTATCGACTACAGCTCACAACGCGGATCTCGTGATCATCTCCTACGGTGCGTTTATGACCCAAGCTCAAGCTTGGGCGCAATATCGAGCCCTGCAGGGGTTTAGTGTCGAGGTGGTGGATGTCGCCGATGTGTTCGACGAGTTCAATTTCGGGCAATCGAGTTCCAGTTCAATAACCGCCTTTCTTCAATACGCAGTAAACAACTGGCAGACCCCGCCCCGGTACGTCCTTCTTCTCGGCGATGCGTCTTACGACCCCAAAAATTACGAAGGGCAGGGATACTTGAACCTTCTACCAACCAAGATCGTAAATACCGTCTACAGTGAAACCGGAAGCGACGACGCTCTCGTCGATTTTAATAGTGACGGCCTGGCGGACCTTTCAATCGGCCGCATCCCGGCCCAGACGGGCCAAGTTATCACGAATGCGATGGCTAAACAGCAGGCTTTTGAGACGCCCGCCATGCAGAGCCTGAGCCGAGGTGCGATTTTTGCCGATGACGGTCACAACGGGTACGACTTTGCCGGAATGAGTGCGACTCTTCGCTCGAATCTTCCTGCAAACATCCCGGCATTTATGATCAGTCGCGGCGACGCAAATGCCGGTGCCACATTGCTGAATGAGATCAACAACGGCCGGTATATTGTGAATTATTCTGGGCATGGATCTCTCGGTGTTTGGGGTGGTACGGACTTTTTTTGGTCGGGCAACGTTTCGTCGCTTACAAACGCAAATAACCAGTCGATCTTTACGATGTTGACCTGTCTTAACGGTTACTTCATCCATCCATATATCGACAGCCTGTCCGAATATCTATTGAAAGCGCAGAACGGCGGAGCAGTAACGGCGTGGGCCTCAACAGGGAAAACGACGCCGGACGTTCAAGCGATTATGGGCAATCGGTTCTACAGCCAGATCGCGGCAGGCAATATCACTCGCATGGGCGACCTGGTTCGTGATGCCAAATCAGTGATCCCGGTCGGTGTCGATGTTACCAGCGTTCGTTATTCTTGGGTATTGCTTGGGGATCCGACACTCAAGGTTAGATAATTAAGCTGATGCAAAAATTTGAGAAGGCCGTCTTAGGAGGCGGCCTTTTTTTTCCAAAAGGACGTAGAAATACGCGTCGGATAAAGAGAAAGCTGGTATCCACTTAAATATATTCGACACTCGAAATTCTAAGCCTGAATGGCATAGTACCTTAAGGCCCTATCATCCGGACTAATACGGGCAATTACAAAGTCAAAAACTTTGGAGTGGTGATGGGTAGTAACCGCCGGAGAGGGACCATCATTTCCGGTCAAGGGGACGCAACATCGAAGCAATGTTTTAGTGATTAGTCCACAAAAAGAGCGCCGTACGGACGCTCTTTCAGTATCTAAAGTTGGTACTCGCGGCGGGGTTCGAACCTGCGGCCTCTTCCTTCGGAGTGAACCACACTAGCTAATAGCGAGCTCAATAAACACAGACTCACAATCGTCATAATACCCTATGACCACGGCTCGGATGGAATATTACGTTTTGCAGTGTATGCCACAATGTGTCACGCTCTACCTGGAAATTTAGTCCAGCATAGTCCAACATTTAGTCCAACAAGGTTTAGTTGGGGAGCGGCTTATGAAATTTGGTCAATCGATCTTTCAACGGGGACGGTCCGGTGGCGATATTGGTCGTGTTCAAAACGCCTGGACGCTCCGACTTACTCATACGGACGAAAAGGAAAACAAGACAAGTAGGACCTGGCAATACGCGACCAAGCAAGACGCGAAAGATGACGTTGTAAACCGCAAAGGCGAATTGATCTTATTTGTCGAAAGGAACGGACTCGGAATGTCAGATTTGAAGACTTTCAGACAATGGGCCCGATACGCAAAGGTCAATTTCTACGGACCAGCGGTAATAAGAGAAGGTCGTAAAGTTGCGGGCGTCAAGTCGGGAGCTTCACACATTTTGATCAACCAGCTTGTCGAGTATTTCGGCGACAAGCCGCTGACCAAGTTCACGAAGTACGATCTTGACGGTTACAAGGCTTGGCGCTTGGAACAAGGGGATCGCCGTGGCAAAAGGGGGAAGTTGGCCCCTAAAGAGCGCGGATCGGTAAAAATCTCCACGGTTAATCGCGCCCTTGCGATCCTAAAGCACTTATTGAACGAAGCTCACGAAGTAGGATTGATAACCAACAATGTAACGAAAGGCTCAAAGGCCATCGACGTTGACGCGGAAACGGCCCGGACGCGAACTCTCACGGATGCCGAGGAAACGCGTTTGCTAGCGTCTTGCGGCGGAAAGCGGACGGTTGAATATAATCGCAACGGAAAGAACGTGAAGGCAACCGTTGAGGTGAACAATCCGCATCTGAAGGCGATCATATTTCTCGGCTTGGATTCAGGATTGCGACGCGGCGAAATTTTAACGCTCGACTGGAAAGACATCGACTTTGGCTCAGGCATAATAACGATTCTTGGCACAAATACCAAAACCCAACGGACACGGTCGGCTCCGTTGACGAACCGTATAAAAGCGGAGATGTCATTACTCCCTAACTTGGAGACGAGCGGAAGAATTTTCCCGTTCAATGACTTCAAACGGTCGTGGGCAACTGCGGTTAGGGTTGCTAATATCGACGGACTACACTTTCACGATCTACGCCGAACTAGCGGGACGCGGATGGAACTTCTCGGTATTCCTCACACAATTGTTCAAAAGATTCTCGGACACTCGGCAAAGGACATAACCGGACGGCACTATGTTGCCGCGACCGTAGAAACCGTGCGATTGGTTGCCGGCCGAATCGACGCATACAACGAGAATGGCGGTTTGTCGTTTCCTTCCGCGTCTCATGTAAAGCATTACACGTCAACCGAAACTGCGGCGCTGATCCCGGACGCAGCCGCAACGGGAAACGCGGCAAATGATGCTCGGCTTCACAAGTGGCCGGATACTATTGAATAATCAACCTTCAACCGTCTTACGCCGGATTAGCTGTCCGGCGGACAGTGCCGATTCCCTAATGACGCTGACGGTTGAACCCCTTTATCCGAGATTGAACTAACCAGAGAGGTTCACGAATGGCAAGAATACCTACAACCCAAGCTGACAGCTTTGCGGACGTGCTAAAGCACTTAAACACGCTATCGGACAACGATCGCAAACTCGCATATCTGATTCAACAAAAGACCACATATGAACAAAATCAAAGCAGTGTTGGTTTTGATGATGCTTTTTGGAGAAACGAAAAAAGGTTTAATGAAAAATGCCAACTGGAAATCGACAAGATTAAGGAGCTGGCCGAACTCGAAAATAAGTCGAAGGCGGGGAAGAATAGATTGTTAGACAGAGTGTCATCAAAGAGTGTTTCTTCGGGAAGGCCAGGTCATTACACAAAGGATCAACTGCAAGAACTCGAATTTGTCCTACGCGAAAAGGAAGTCGAGCTCGAAGCCGAACAGGAATTAAAGGCCAAGTTGGGGAAAAAAGGGAACTTAAAACGGCATCCTGACCTAACGATTGACAGGGCAATTTTGCTAATCGACGCGGTCGGCGGCTCACGGCTTAAATCCGCTGACAGGGATAAACTCGCGGAAGTAATAGCATTTTTGACAGGCGATGGGCGGGAATCCGTCAGACAGCGTTACTCGGCGCTAAATCCTGAAAACGGAACGTACAAGGGTAATACAGAAAGCGGGATGAAAGCTCTAACAGACGATCTGGAAATATTGAGTC
>JBBRSH010000062.1:0-25093 GCA_038245555.1 Pyrinomonadales bacterium
GACGCGGTTGTGTATAAAAAATATCTGGCCGTTGCGGGCGAGTTCAAGCTCGATCGCGGAACGGATGACGCCCTCGGAAAATTGCACGACCTGCGTGTTGATAGCAAGGCGGTCGCGTGGCGGCGTCTCGATCACCGACATGTCACGCATACCGAGCAGAGACATGTTCAGTGTGCGCGGAATAGGAGTGGCGGATAAGGTGAGTACATCGACCTTTTTCTTGAGCTGTTTGAGTTTTTCTTTGTGGCCGACCCCGAATCGCTGCTCCTCGTCGACCACGACCAGCCCGAGTTTCGGGAGTTTGACGTCAGTCGATAGTATTCGGTGCGTTCCTATCAGTACGTCTATCTCGCCCTTGGCGGCAAGTGCCGCCACCGACTTTTGTTCGGCCGCCGATCTAAAACGCGAAAGCAATTCAACCTTGGCAGGAAATGCGGCGAACCGTTTCGAAAAAGATTCGAAGTGTTGATACGCGAGGATCGTGGTCGGCGTCAGAACCGCGACCTGTCTGCCGTCCATCACGGCCTTGAATGCCGCCCGCATTGCGACCTCAGTTTTGCCGTAACCTACGTCGCCGATGATCAGTCGGTCCATCGGCATCGTCGATTCCATATCCGTCTTTGTCTCTTCGATCGCGGTCGCCTGGTCTACCGTGAGATCAAAGGGAAACGCGTCTTCAAATTCGTGCTGCCACGGTGCATCGGGCGGAAACGCGTGACCTCGGACCAACTTTCGCTCCGCGTAGAGCTTGAGCAATTCGTCCGCCATGTCGCGCATCGCCCGCTTAGCCTTGGCCTTTGTCTTCTGCCAGCCAATGCCGCCGAGGCGGTCGGGGGTGGTCGAGGTCGTTTCGCCGGACGAATAACGGGAAACAAGGTCCATTCTTTCAACCGGGACAAAAAGCTTCGCGTCATCAGCGTAGATCAGAAGCATGAACTCCCGTTCCGAACCTTGTGATGCGATCGTCTGCAGGCCATCGAATCTGCCGATACCATGGTCGACATGAACGACATAGTCGCCGGCCTTTAGGTCGCGGAAATCGGAGATGAAAGCACCCAATTTCGACTTTCGTCCACCGGCCGGTATCTTGTTATTGAAGGAAGTTGAGATCGCACCGATCGATTCGCCAAATATGTCGGCCTCTGTAAAGACCGTAAGGTCGAAGGCCGGCAGCTCGAAGCCCCCCGACAGGTCGCCGACAACGATCGAGCCCGCGTCGAGAACGACCTTGTATTCCCGAAGAATTTCCTCAAGGCGATCGGCCATTCCACGGGTTTGGGCAGCGAGAACGGTGCGGCCGACGGTCTTGGCGGACGTTAGATCGGCGGCAAAGTCGGCCATTACGCCGTGAAATTTGCGAGTCGAACGGGACCGAATCTCGATCTCAGTGGCTTTTTTGGCCGTCGGAAACAAAAATAATGGAGATGAGGTCATCGAATCGCTGACCGCAAATTGTTCGTCCGTGATCGCTGCGGTCCTGCCCAATGCCCGTAGTTCGATCGCCGTCAGATCCGCTAATTGTTCTCTCAATTCCGCCGGTTCGAGAAATAGTTCGGCCGGACCAAGGCCTATTTCGCCCAGGTCGTGGAGGGCGTCATAATGTTCGACCATTTGACGGTAGAATCCGTCGAGTACGCCTTCATTGGTAACCGGCTCGTCGATGACCATTACAAAATCGCGAAGGTAATCAAAGACACTTCCTTTATTAGGCTTAATGAGAGGGAACAGAAATTCCCACCCGTTAAACGTCTCACCCTCAGCGGCAAATTCGGTGCGGTCGCGCAGATTACGTTCGAATTGTTCGTCACTGAATCGCTCGGCCGCGAAAAATGCCCAGTCTTTCAGATCCTGTTGAGACGCCAAAAACTCACGCATCGGCGCGATCGATGCGGTATCCAACTGGCCAACCGAAAGCTGAGTTTCGGGATCAAAACTGCGGATCGAATCGACAGTATCGCCAAAAAACTCAATACGAAACGGGTTTGCCGCATCCGGTGACCAGACATCGACAATGCCGCCGCGAAGCGAAAACTGGCCGATATTAGAGATCGGGTCTTCTCGGACATAGCCGGCCATGACAAGTCCCTCGATCATATCGTCGGGCGAAAACTCCTCGTCACGCTTCAAAACCATGCCGATATCGCGGAGTTCGTCCGGTGTGACCGTGCGGCCGATTAGCGAGCGAGCCGACAAGACAGCGATCTCGCCCGCACGATTGGCCAGCTGCCACAACGACAGGGCACGGCGCTCCTGCGTCCCCGCGTGCGGGGAAACTCCCGAATAAGGATCAGTTTCGAAGGAAGGGAGCGTGATGATCGGGGATCCGGTTGCTGCATCGTGCGATCTCCAAAATTCCAGGTCGGCCGCCCAGGCGTCGACCTCGCTATTACTATTCGTCAGCACCGCGATCGACTTGCCGGTTTCGGCTTGAAAACGCGCCAAAAGGCAGGCTTTTGCCGAGATGGACGTAAGTCCGCTGAGGCACACGATCCGTGAACCCGACTGAAACGCTTTGATCAACTCATCCATAACGGTCGCTGCAAACGCACGAATCCGCCGCAAACGTTCCAAAAGAGATTTCTTTGAAACCTTTGCCGCAAAAATATATTGTCTCACATTTCGAGTGCGATCCTCAGGACCACGGCCAGCGATCCGCTACGTTTCAGCTATCCGATGGGGCGTCGGTCCTCGGCGGTCGGTCGACGGTTTCTTCTTCGGACGGAGACCTCCTCGCCACCGTCCATCTCGGACTCCTCGCGGGCATCGCGTCTCACATCGACCTCGAGCAGGCCGCTGTCGGCCAAATTAACCGAGTGCTCGCGAAATTTGCGAATAATGGCCAGGTTAAGGTCGCTCTTGAATGTTCCCGGTTTATGAAGTCGCACTTTGCTCCATGCTCGCAGCTCGAATAGCAAACCGTTTTCGGCGATATTGACAAGGCGAATCGTGGGTTTTGGTGTTTCAGCGACGTCCGGATTTTCATCTCCCGCCTCGCACATCAGCTTAGAGACCAGATCGACATCGCTGTCATGCCTAACCAGTATCGGGATGCGAAAGCGGATCGTGTTACTCGCGAGGCTCCAGTTGATCACGTTCTCAGTAATGAATTTACTGTTAGGAATGATGATCGTGATATTGTCATTGGTTCGGACACGGGTGCTTCGCGGGCCGATGGACGCGACCTCGCCTGAGACCTTGCCGACTTCGATCCGATCACCAACCTGAACCGGGCGCTCAAAGAGAATGATAATGCCACTAATGAAATTGTTAGCAATATTTTGGAGGCCCAATCCGATACCGATCCCGATCGCACCGGCGAGGACATTGAACGCCGTGAGATCGATGCCAACCGTCTGCAATATCACGACAAAGCCAACAAAAAGCATTACATAGCGGCTGATAGTACCGATCGCCTGTTGGGCTCCCATTTGAAGCGGTGTTTGAGCAAGCAGCCTGCCGACAAGAAGGCTTTTCAGTTTTCCCGAGACATAGATAAGCAGGACGGCAAGAGCGATGAAATACAAGACTCCACGCGGCGTCACCTGCGATTGACCCAACTGAAACAGCCGATAGTTTAGAACGTCCAGAACTGGATTGAGATATTCCCACATATAACAGCTGTACCACATACGGGAACCGTAAGTATGTATTCGAACGGACTTCGCGATCAAATTAACGCAATTCGCAAAATTGTCGAATCCAGCCGCCTTCTCTATAATCTCAATTACCTTTGAGCAGAGTAGTTTATGAATTTACCAGACTTTGACGAGATCATTGAGCAAAACGACCAGACGGCCGCCCGGGCCGAGCACTTGGCGGCGATGGCCGAGCTTGTGGGCAATGTATATCCGAATAAATTTGTCCGATCTGCGGTTAGCGGCACGGAAGACACGATCACACACATCCTGCATTTCGCCCCGGTCGTCGAGATCGTAAAGGAGATCAACGCGGTTGTTGCTACCCTCGCTGAACGCGAGCGTCCGCCGGCGGAGATCAAGGATGCTTTGAACGCAAAGCTCAAAGAATTCGGTTCGGTTCGCATTTCAGGCCGCCTAACCACGCCTCCACGAGGGAACTTTGTTCACCTGACGGATGGCATCAATAAATTGCAGGTCTATTGCGACAAAAAAGGCCGAGCGGCACTAATTAAGAATGATGGCAGCGATACGCTCGACACCGAAAACGGATGGGCGGCCTGGCAGTTGCTCGATCACGGCGATTTCATCGGCGTCGAAGGATATTTGTTCATCACGAACACCGGGGAGCTGAGCGTTCACATCGAAAAGCTGCAGTTCCTTGCCAAGGCAATGCTCCCGATGCCCGACAAAATGCACGGCATCGCGGACGCGGAGATCCGTCAGCGACAGCGTTACTACGATCTGATCGGTTCAAGCCTACAGGTCGAACACGAAGGGACGACGACGCGCCAGGTGTTTGAAACGCGTGCGAAGGTCATCTCATCGCTACGCCGCTTTCTCGAAGACCACGGCTACGTCGAGGTCGAAACCCCGATGCTCACCGCAAAGGCGACCGGCGCCGCGGCAAAGCCCTTTAAGACCCATCACAACGCACTCGATATCGATCTCTACGCCCGCATCGCACCCGAACTGTACCTCAAACGCCTCGTCGTCGGCGGCTTCGAAAAGGTCTACGAACTAAACCGCAACTTCCGCAACGAAGGCATCTCGCACAAGCACAACCCCGAATTCACAATGCTCGAATTCTACTGTGCCTACATGGACGTCGACGGAATGATGGATTTCTGCGAGGAACTTATGCGGCAATCCGTGCAGAAAGCGACCGGCGATTTGGTCGTCAATTATGAGGGGAATGAGATCGATTTCAGCAGGTTCGAGCGGATATCGATGAAGGAAGCGATTCTGAGGTATTTGCCGATACCCGAATCTGAAAATGTTGATGAAAGATGGTTTAATGATCCAGAAAAACTTCATCTTTTATACTGGGTTGCTCTAACCCCACAGTTGATCTCCCACGAAGGTGGGGAATACGTAACTCAGAATCCTGAGAAGATTTGGGAGGTAGCGCGTCAAGGACTTCAATCAGCAAAAAACCGGGGTGAGCTTAGTGGGGCGTCTCCAAATTCAATTGTCACGATATTCGAACAAATCGTTGAGGAAAAACTCCTTCAACCGACTTTTATTGTTGATTATCCAAAGGTTATCTCGCCTCTATCCAAAGCTTCGCCGACAAATCCGCAGATCGCGGAGCGTTTTGAGCTTTTCATTAACGGAATGGAAGTCGCGAATGGTTTTAGCGAGTTGAACGATCCTAAGGAGCAGTACGAGCGCTTTGTGGATCAGATGACGGCCCGCGAGGGTGGGGACGAAGAGGCGATGGTGCTTGACGAAGACTACATTCGTGCCCTTTCGTACGGCATGCCGCCCGCCGCCGGCATCGGCATCGGCATCGACCGCCTCGTGATGCTGTTGACCAACAAACACTCGATCCGCGACGTCATTCTATTTCCGCATATGAGACCGGAAAAGGGAAACGTCACAAACGGCGAAACAGAGACCGGTGAGTCGGAATAGGTGGGTTCTTGCCGCCAACGGCGACGAATATTAAAGCCTAGGTTGGAGCCGATAGGCGGAACTCTAGGAATGAGTTGCAATATTGTTTGGTTCCTGAAGGGGAGCGACAGAATGGCGTTGGTTTGTTCGTCACTTTCAGCGACCGGTCCCGATCCTGTCCATATCCTAGGGTTTGATTCGCTTTGCTCATTTCACCCTAGGCTTTAATATTTGTCGCCGTTGGCGACTTCGGAAAATCGGCTTATCCGATGAGAGTCTTTCTCTACACAACCTTTGCTCTCGTCGCTTTCGCATTCAATTCCATTCTTTGCCGGCTGGCACTGCGCGGTGAAGAGATCGATCCCGCGAGTTTCACGGGTGTCCGGCTTGCCTCAGGAGCGATCACCCTGATCGTCATCAGTTACTTGGTCACAAGAGGCAGAAACCTGAGCGGCAGCGAGGGTGCCGTTCGGGGCCAATATCCAGCCGGCACACTCCCTACCGGTCGTGTTTCAGCCTTCATGATCACCGGAAGATGGCCCTCAGCGGTTTTTCTGTTTACGTATGCGATCTGCTTTTCACTGGCGTATCTCAATCTCACCGCGGGCACCGGTGCGTTGATCTTGTTTGGGGCGGTGCAATTGACGATGATCGTCGTATCGCTGTTCAGAGGCGAGAGGCCAAAGGTTCTCGAATGGCTTGGTTTGATGGTCGCAGTAGGCGGTCTCGTTTATCTAGTTTTTCCAGGCCTCGCATCACCTCCACTGATGAGTTCGCTGCTGATGGCGGCGGCTGGTGCCTCGTGGGGCCTTTACACGCTACGTGGCAGATCAAGCGGTGATCCGCTCGCAAACACGACCGGCAACTTCGTCCGCACTCTCCCGTTTGCTGCTGTCGCCGTCCTTATTTTTATCCCGAACCTCCAACTTTCGTCCCGCGGCATTATTCTGGCCGCCCTTTCCGGTGCGATCGCGTCCGGGATCGGCTACACGGTCTGGTACGCCGCACTAAAGCATCACACCCCAACGCGAGCCGCTGTGTTGCAGCTTGGGGTTCCTGTAATCGCGGCGGTTTTGGGCGTATTACTACTAGGCGAAATAACAACGCCGCGACTCTTCATCGCGGCGGGGTTAATACTTGGAGGGATCGGTCTGACTATCTTTGGACATCGTAGCTAGTTACTCATTTACCATTACTTCGACGGGATCGATCGTGGATGCTCGCCACGCCGGATATACTGCACCGATCAAGCTGCCGCCGATGGCAATAACGATCGCGGTAATTATCCACTTGGAATTGAACTCGAACGGCAGCTCGAATTTGAAAGTAATTCCCCACGAAGCTGCGAAGGAGACCACAAAACCCAATAAAACGCCGAGGACTCCGATCAGCAGAGCCTCGCCCTCGATCGTTTTGATTATGAAACCTTTCGACGCTCCGAGTGATTTTAGTATTCCGATCTCCTTGCGCCGTTCGGTGATCGTTGTGTACATTGACAACAATACGAAGATGGTCGAAACAAAAGCTCCCAAACCGACCAGAACGCGGAGAAATGTATTTAGCCCGGGCACACGTTCCTGGGCGTCGATGACCAGGTCGCTTGTGATGTTTACCTTGTTGCCGGGAAGGGTCTTATTGACCGCCGCCGCCACCGCTTGAACGTCGGCACCGTCCTTGATCTTCACCAGAATGTAAGTGCATTTGTTCGGGGATTCGAGAGCGTTTTGAAGCGCGGACAACGACATCTTGATGCGGGAACCTGACGGCGGCGAGAAAACGCCGGTGACCTTGTATTTATGGCCGCCGAAGAGCTCGATCGTGTCGCCGAGAGCAACCTTGTCGTCCCGGAACTGCCGCTCGTCCATGATGACCTCGTCGTTGGCGACGGCGGCCCGGCCGGACGTAAGTGACATCTCGTTCATCGCTGCAAACGGAGCCCATTCGACGCCGTCTAATTGCAAAACTCCAAAACGGCCCTTTGTGTTCGGCGTAATATATCGCCCGACGGGCACCACTGACGCGACGCCCTCGATCGTTGTGAGCTTCGCTACGTACGCGGTATCGACGTTCATATTGGAACTGCTAAGCTCCATGCCGCCCGGACGCGAAAACACGATCTCGGCCTTCCAGTTTGATGCTCGTTTCGCCATGTCCTGCGTCATGCCTCGTGCGAGCCCGGTGAATAATACGACGAGCACGACACCGAGAGCCACGCCGATCACGCTGATCAGCGTTCGAAACGGGCGGACCTTTAAATTGGCAAATACAAGCTCAAGCATTCTTAACTGGTGCAACTAACGAAATCGGAGTTTAGCATGCGGTCAGATTACCGGCAAAATCGACCTTGGCCGGTTCGCGGTAGTCAAAAAGGGCCCGGTTCTTCGTGAACGTCTCATACATAAGATCATAGGCCTCGAATATTGAATCGGTCGACGAGTCCCAATCATAATTCGCCGCAGTCTCAACCGCGTTGGCGACTTTTTCCTCCTGACGTTGCGGGTCGGCGAAGATCGAGCGGATCGCTTCGGCAAAAGCTTCGCCTGTTGGATTCGTCAGCCAGGCATTGTCGTCGCTCGCATACGATAGGAGCCCGCCCGAATTTGGGGCGACCACCGGCAGTCCGGAAGCCATAGCTTCGAGCGGCGTGATTCCGAACGGCTCACGTGGATTCGGGTGAACAAAGGCATCACAATTCGCGAATAAATTGGCGAGGTTTTCCTTATCGGTCAGATGTCCGATCATGACCACATCCGGACCTGCCTTCGATGCAAGGTCGTCATAGCTCGGCCCTCCGCCGGCGACCAATAATTTGTACGAGTGGCCATCATGTCCGGACGACAGCGATCTCATAGTATCGAGCAGTAGGCCAATGTTCTTTTCCGGCGAGATCCGTCCCGCATATAGAAGCAATTTGGCATCGTCCGCAATACCGTATTCGGACTTGAATCGGTCCCGCAATTCCACATTCTTTCTGCCTGCGTTAAACGTTACGTTATCGACCCCGCACTGATTAATAAAAATGCGGTTGTCGAGGGGCTGCTGAGGAGCTCGCAAAAGTCGCCAGCAGAAATTGAAAAACAATTCTGAGCGACGAGGATCGCGTTCGGCCGCGACCGAATCGCAAAATTCCTGGGCCGTATAATCCGAATTCGCCAAGTGAAAATCGAACATGGGCAGGATGTAATTGGCAACATACCGCCGGGCAAACCATCTTGTGAGCCGCCCTTCGCCGACGAACGAACGCATGTTGTCGTCCATTCGTTCACATGACAGGTGCACAAGCATCGGCCGTTTTTCGCCGACGGTGAGAATGTACTTGCGCAGCAATCCGGCCATCAAGCTGAGGGTGTATTTTTCGCCGATCTCGATAATGTCGGGTTTCTCATCGCGGAGGATCGTCTTGATAGGCGCCCCTTCCAAAAGGTAGGTCTTCCACGGCAGCATCAGCCGATAGCGCTTATCAAAGATCGGTGAAAAGCCGGCTTTGATGTAGTAAATACGTCCGTACTCGCCAACCTCTTCGACGCTCGATTCTTCACCGGGTACGATAAGACGTACATACCGTTTATGCCGATCGGCGGCGTCAAGCAAATGATTGTAGGCGGTGCTGATCCCGCCGGACGTTTTATGATAATAGTTGGTGATGTGGACGGATTTCATTGGAGATCGAGGCCGCTCGGGGAGGCCTCGCGGCGGTCACTTTAAGTCCCGCTCTTCTTAGCTCTCCGCCAGGTCCAAACCAATGGAAATGAGATGAATTCGAGGAACAGCCATGGCATATGGAGCAGGTCTTTTCCCAGCGACTGTCGTGTCTCGTCCTTGACCAGGAGAATGCCGCGCCGCATTGCAAAAAGATTGAAAATTGCCGAGATGACCGACATGAGCACCGAAAACAGCAACGCACGATTGGTGCCGTCCGATCCCTGGAAGAAGTCGATGATCTTGAGCACGAAATACTCAACAAGATGGCTTAAGGCCGCCAATGCCAGCGGGATGGTAACGACCGCGTGCCACGCCGGTTCGACTTTGCTGAAGGATTGGATGATGGCACCGGCCACGCCGCCGAAAACAAGGCGGTAAACCGATAACGCGAGGACCGCACCGACCGCCATTTTCAAGCCGTCTTTAGCAAAGAAATAACTAAAGAATACAATGGGAGCACGAAGCAGAGCGCTCAACAAGGCAGCCTTCCAATTCCAACGCAAGATCAGCATTTCCAGCGGATGCCGCATTATGTATAGGGCAACTCCGCCAACGCTCTTTTCGTTTCCGCTTTCCGCCAAACTATCGATGTCTTCCAATTCAGCCATTCTACTTCTTCTTATTTTCCGCCTCTAACCGGATACATTCGCGATACGCGTCATAAACCCCTTCGAATATCGAGTCCCATGACCTGGCCATTGCGCTATTACGAGCGTTGACCTTCATTCTAGCTAATTTCTCGCGATCATCGAACAACTCCAGGCCATATTTCACAAATTCATCGACATTCGCCGCAACATACCCTGTTTCGCCCGGGTCGACCAGGTATTTTGGCCCGCCTTTATCAGATACTATCGCCGGGACGCCCGACGCAGTGGCTTCCTGTGTCACATTGCCAAAAGCATCAGTTTCCGATGGGAAGAAGAATACGTCCATGTTCGCATAAGCCTCGGACAGGGCCTCGCCTTCGAGAAAGCCGGTGAATTCAGCGTTTTTCATATGGCTTTCGAGATAGCTGCGTTCAGTACCTTCACCTACGATCAGAAACTTAAAATTGGTCTTTCCGGCGGCTATAAGCGCCTTTTCGATCTCAACCAAAACTCGAACATTTTTTTCCGCCCGAAGCCGTCCCACAAAGCCAAAACGCAGTATGTCGTCTTTGACCGTCCTTTTATCGGGGCCGAATTTCTCAGTGTCGACACCTCGGCCCATGAGCCGGGAAGCCCGGCCAGTTCTTTTTCCAAGATCGTCGACCAACTCCTGGTTTGGCGATAAGATCATTTTGGGCATCTTGTAATACAAGATGGAGCCTTTCATTATCAACTTGTCGGCGGCCCCGGCGATGGTCTTGTTGGCCGAACCCGGCAGGAATCTAAACAGTCGCTCAAGGCGGCTTGCCGCAAATTCGTGAACGTTTGTATGCCATGACCCGAGTAGCGGGAGCTGCAGTTTATAGGCGAGGATCGAACCAATATTGCTTACATCGTTGACACCGGTCACGTGAAGAACGTCGGGTTTGAATTTCTTGACCTGCTCCAGAACCCGCCAATAGTGGCGGTAGAACAAACCGTCGTAGGCGAGGTCTTCGTCCAGCCTGATAGCGAGTGGAGACCGTTTTAGTGCAAAATTAGTTACGCTCCCATCCGTGGTGATCTCGGTCTTAGGTCCCGCGTAAATACACAAAAACGGAAAATCGTTTCGGCGTGCATAATCAGTCAGCCGCTTGCATGTCATGGCCGCGCCATTTACTTCCAGATACGAATCCGGGAAAAACGCGACGCGCAATTTCTCGTTCACAAATGATCCTTATAATTACAAATGGCGGGCAAGCCCGCCTATCTGTCTCAAAAAAATGATAATACGATCGCCGCTAAACAGTTCCCGAAGAAAACACACGCGGCATTTCGTCGATCACGGGTATCTCGAAGGACGTTTTCGCGACATCGACCGGAACTCGATCAACCTTCTTTCGCAGTGTCCTAAAGAGAGGCCGCATCGTTGGGCCGCCTAAGAATCCTAAAGTCCAGATAGTCATTCGGAGCCATCTCGGGCCCCCGCGACGCCATCCATGCGACGAAAGGGGAACTATACCCTTGCCGTCGCCCGTGTCAAAAAATATACGGTCGAACCACCGCCTGCGGTGCTCGGCGAATTCCGGGTAATTGGTCAGTATCTCGGAGAACGATTCCAGCTGCCGTGAGTGAAGCGGACGCTCATACTCAGGCATCAGCACCACCTGGCTCTTTTTCTCGATCCTGATCTCGTCAACAAATTCCTCAAACGTCGAGCCGTTCGTCAGGTTGATCACCGTATTCGGCCTGCAACCGTGACGATCGCCGCCGGTCGCGATCGGTATCCCGAGGGCTTCGGCAAGTTCAATAACGGCCTTGTTTTCCGACCAGCTTCTAAAACCGTTTATCTCAAAAGCGTGTATCCAACTGCCGTGCTCGCGAATAAAGCTTTTAAGCAATATCTCATGACGCTCGGCTCCGACGAGTTCGATGTCCCAGATCGGGTGATTCAAAATGACCAGAACATGAGGCATCTCGCTTAACATCGCAAACAATTCATTCAGCCGGTCGATGCTGTGCAGCTCTTTATTAAACGTATAATCAAGAAGTGTTTTAGTGGTCTCAACGGCCCTGTCTTTCGGGAGGTTGTGAACACCGACGTGGAAGAACCCAAATTCGAACGGGACTGTCCACTCGAGCGAGATCGGTATGTTTTTTCCTTCGTCCAGATCATTTATGGTCAAATTACCATCTATATGATCGTGGTCCGTGATAGAAACAAACGAATCCAGACCCGCTTGGTTTATCTGACTTTTTTCAATGTCATAGACCATCTGCGGAGTCATGGGCGGAGACCAGAAGGCTGTAGAAAAATCAATTCCTTTGCCCTCACGCTTTTCATATCTGTCACGTTCCCGATGCCAGAACGTTTTGACGATCGGTAATTTTTCAGCGTAATACGGGACAAAGTCCAGCATTTCCTTGGAATACTCCGTGTGACAATGAAGTGAGACACCCGTCTTAGCCTTTTTAGACAGGTCGCTCGTTTCGCGCAATATTGTGATCTCAGTTTGCCGTAAATTCATAAACCGGCCCTCGCAGCCAAACCCAAATATATAAACGTAGCAAATATCAACCGTGAAGTCCATCCCGGCATCGGTTCCCGGGCCTTCTCAACTGGGGTTTGAGCAACGCTATTAGGCTAACATAATTTTGGGGGCTAGGACCTAGAGAAAAAGTTTCGCTCCGACAAACAAATCTGTCACAAATTATTGAAATGTGGTGTTTTGTTGATAGAAAGCATTAGCTGACCTGAGTTCAAGGAGTGCATTTATGAGCTGGATATTTACCATCGTCTTTTCCGGAATATTATTTTCTTCAAGCCCCGCGCCCGCGGTCGATAAGGTTGGAGTGCCGCAGGAAGTGGCTGCAGCCCAAGTCGAACGAGGCGATGAGACCGAACGTTTTGAACAAACCTATCCACTGACATCCGGCGGCCGGGTTTCGGTCTCAAATGTAAACGGTTCCGTTGTCGTCGAGGCATGGGATCGCAATGAGGTCCAGCTGGTCGCGATCAAAACCGCCGAATCGAAGGAGCGTCTCCAGGATGTCGAGGTTCGCGTAAATGCCAGGCCGGACAGCATTTCGATCGAGACAAACTATGACCGATGGAGACAGGACACCAACGGCGACCGATCGAAAAATGGCAATAGCTCAAGACTAAAGGTCGATTACCAGCTTAAGGTTCCCAGAGGTGCGGTCCTTAACGAGATCGAGACCGTAAACGGCGATGTGACGGTTTCGAATTTTACAAATGTGGTTAAGGTATCCACCGTTAACGGCAAGGTGATCGCCAGCAAACTGCGCGGCACGTCCAACCTCTCAACGGTAAATGGTGAAGTCTCAGCTGATTTTGGCAGTATCGACGCAACCAGCAAAATCAACTTAAGCGCTGTGAATGGAAAGGTCAACCTAGTGCTTCCGTCTGACGCGAATGCGACGGTAAAGGCGGATTCGCTTAATGGGGTCATCGAAAATGATTTTGGCCTCCCTGTAAGAAAAGGGAAGTATGTTGGACGCGATCTATATGGAAAACTCGGAAACGGCGAGGCCCGGATCAAGTTGGACAGCGTTAACGGAGGGCTGAAAGTATCACGCCAGAATGATGGTAAGTCACCCTCGCAGGTCACTGATCTTCTGCCCAAAAAGACGAGCGACGATGACGACAATTGGGACAAGGACGATGACGGAAATGTCTCCCTTAATGCAAAAGCCAATAAAGAAATTGCTAAGGCCGTAAAAGACTCACAGAAAAAAGTCTCGGTCGCGATGTCCGAGGCCCAGCGTGAGATGCAGCTGACCCATCCTGTTATAGCCCAGACGATCGCCGATTCGGCACGATTGACGGCTGAGACGGTGAGGCGATCCGTTAATGTGGTTGATTCCATAAAAATACAACAATCGATCACCGATGGATTGACCCAGCAGGCCGCAAACATCGCCAAGATCGCCGACGCAATGTATTTCCCGTCGATGCCACGGGCCGAACGCAAGACCGATACCTTTCCGGTTAAAGGTATCCCTAAAGTTACCGTCGAAGCTCACCAGTGTTCGTTGAAGATCACGGGTTGGGACCGGCCCGAAGTCAAATACGTCCTCAGCCGATCATCACTGTCCGGGAATCGGTCGCCATTATCTGTGAAAGAGACGCATGATGAATCGAACGTGACTATTGGCGTTGATGGTTCTGGTGACAATGATAAGGTCCGCATCGAGGTCTTCGTCCCGCGAAAATCGAACCTGAAAGTTAAGACTGACAGCGAAATTCGACTCGAGGGCGTTTCCGGCGAGATGGAACTAATCGGTCAGGAAGAGCCGATCAACGTCCGCGATGCGGACGGCAAGCTTACAGTGACGACGACGTCCGGCCGTGTACGGGTTGTCGGGTTCCGGGGCGATGTGCGGTCACAGACGGGCGACGGCGAAACCATGCTGGAGGGCGATTTTGCAAACGTCAACGCCAAGGCCGACACTGGATCTGTCGTACTCACGATCCCGCAGGAGTACGCCGCGAACATTAATTGTGTTTCTCCGCGAACCGATGTTGAGGACCTCGATCTGACTCTCGTTCGCGACAAGGACGGCAGTCGTGATTATCGACTTGGAAACGGCGGTGCCAAGGTGAAAATAGTCACCTCTGGCGACGTGCTGATTCGAAGCCCTAAAACCATAACAACAGCGTTTTGATAAAATTCTCCGACGTTCGGTGAGTTTTATGATCAATTTATGAAACTTTCTGACTGAAAAGGCGTTTCAGTCACTGATAACACCTCGCATTATTGGCCGTCGTGTTAATTCGAATCAATTTTTTCCGTTTTACTAATACCGTAATGAAGCAGTTCTGTTTGTTGGTCGCCATTTTTGCGTTTTCGTCTCATGTATTTTCTCAGCAGGCAGCATCGTCGAGTGCCGGGGGCTCGCAGCCCGCCGTCGACAGCAAAGGCGGTACTGTCGTTGCTCCGGCGGATAAACTTCGGCCAATATCCATTCCCAAGACCATTCAGCCGGTCGTGATCGATGGGAAATTGAACGAGGAGATGTGGAAGGATGCCGCGGTCTTCAAGGATTTCTATCAGACGAGTCCGGGTTACAACATTCCTGCGTCAAAACCGACGGAGGTGCTTGTCACGTACGATGAAAAGAATCTCTACGTTGCCTTCAAGTGCTGGGACGACAAGGATAAGATACGGGCGACGCTAGCTAAGCGCGACAATGTCTTTGGTGAGGATAACGTCCGTATGTGGCTTGACACCTTTGACGACCAACGCCGTGCATACATTGTCGGATTTAATCCGCTGGGTATCCAGCAGGACGGTATTTATACCGAGGGACAGGGTGCTGATTTTTCGGTCGACATCGTCATGGAATCCAAGGGTGTAATTGAGGACTGGGGTTGGGTCGTCGAAGTAAAGATTCCTTTCAAGTCCCTTCGATATACGGCGGGAAAAGGAAAGAAATGGGGATTCAGCGTCGCTCGGAACATCGACCGGTTTAATGACGAATTTGACGAATGGCTGCCTGACGATCGCAACGTTTCGGGCTTCCTCGTGAAACACGGCCGTATAACGGGTCTTGACGAGATCAAGTATGAAAGGACGCTGGAAATCGTCCCGAGCGTCACTTTTTCGGAGTCCGGTAACAAAAGGCGCTCACTTCCAGCCACTGCTTTCTCGCAGTTTGGCAGCTATGACCCTATTTTTAATCCAATCGGAATCCGCGATCCCGGCCGGTTTGTCAACGACCCGGTGAAGCCGGATCTGAGCTTCAATTTGAAATACACTTTGTCGCCGAACGTGACGCTGGACGCCGCTATCAATCCTGACTTTGCGGAGATCGAGGCTGATGCCGCCGTAGTCACAGCAAACCAACGTTTCCCGATATTCTTTCAGGAGAAGCGTCCATTTTTCCTTGAAGGCCAGGACATTTTCTCTTCGCCCCTTCAACCGTTCTATTCGCGAACGATCGTCGACCCTGATATCGCTACGAAAATAACGGGAAAGGTCGGGAAAACCTCATTTGGGCTGCTTGTTGCATCTGACAATGCTCCGGGAAACTACTCGCAGCAGGAGAGAATGGACCTTCTCGACTGTCAGAATGCACGTGTAAATGACCCTCTCGGTCAAAAACGGCGGTGCTCGATCGAGCCGTTTGTTGACCAAAATGCTTTATTTGGGGTCTTGCGCGTAAAACGTGACTTTGGCAAGGATAACAACGTCGGTTTCTTCGCTACGGCACGAACATTTCCCCAAAATCGAAACTTTACTAGTGGGTTTGACGACAAGATCAAACTCAATCCACGGACGATAATGAGCTTTCAGGCGTTAGGTACCCATTCGAGAAAGAATTTCTATGATCCATACGCGGATCAAAGCAAGTATCGGACCGGCAACGGATTTGGGTATTATTGGAGTCTGGATTATACGACTGACAGACACGGCTGGTTTGCCGAAGCATCCGGCCGGACCGGAGACTACAGGACGGACGCGGGTTTTACAAAGCGAACGGATACAAACACTTTCTTCTTTGCGAATCGAGTCAGCACCAAATCGGACCCCAAAGCGACGATCATTCGCGCAAATTCGAATCAGTTTTTCAGATATGGCGTCGATTGGAAAGGCAGGATGCAGACGGGCTTGGTCGGAAGCAATGTTAACCTTTCGATGCAAGGGAGTTTATTTGTCTATGCCGAAGTCGGCCTGCAATTCGAAAGGATCTACGAAAATGAATTTGGGGCTGTTCGCAATGCGGCGGCAAATCGCCAGGGTGCGTTCTACGGCGGACCGATGCGATCATCCACGCAGCCGTATGTCAGCGTAAACCTTAATAAAACGGTCAACAAAAAACTGAACTTCTACGGATTCGTTGGTTCGATCATCAATGCTTTCGATTACGACTTTGGCGGCGGTTCCAAATATCCGCGTGCAAGTGCACCGTTCGCGGCTTATTTGCAAAGCCCTCAATACCTTAGCTACATTCAGCAATTGTCTCTGTATCAGGCGGACCCGACGCACGTCGTATATCCTAACTTCCCGTCGCCGCCGCAACTCGATCCGGGAAAAGGTTGGCAGTTTGACGCTCAGGGCGGATTTGAGTTCAAACCGATAAATCCTTTCCGGGTCTCGCTCGACTATACAAAAAGCCGACTAACCCGAAACGATACGCACAAGGCGGCATTTGATACCAATATTTTCACCCTTCGATCGACCTATCAGTTCACGAGATTTATCTACGTCAAGGCTCGATGGGATTATGATACTCTTCGTGCCCGCGCCGCCGGTCAACTCCTGCTTGGGTGGAGCCCCAGCCCCGGAAAAGCGTTCTACGTTGGTTACAACGACAGCTTTAACTACAACGGCTACAGCTCATTAACAGGACATTATGAGCCTGGGTTTGAACGAAATAGCCGGACCTTTTTTATCCGAATGTCGTACCTTTTTCGAAAAAGTTTCTAGCATTGATCTCTCCAGATGCTCTTGTGCAGTGGCCGTGATCGGCCACTGCTTTTTTTTACGACCCTTCGCTTTCTCGGCTTAAGCGCTTGATTAAGCTGGCAACTCACGAAAAGTCAGCGCGTACGCGAAAAAAAGCTCTTGTAAGTTGTCAGGAAATATATTATAACTACAACTAGTTACTATAGTTCCTCTCTTTCAGCCAACCAATTCAAAGGAGATTTATGAAAATTGCGAAGAGCGCTCTTACGTTGATCCTGACTCTAACCTTAAGCAATGTCTTACTTCCGGTGATTCTGACGCGTGACACAGCTGCGCAAACAACCGACCTGCATATTGCCCTGGAAAGGGGATATCGCACCGGTTATTCCGACGGCTATATGGCAGGTTATCGGGACCGTATCGACAATCTTTCGAAAAGTTATACCCGGCATGATGAATATTCCAAAGCCGAACGAGCGTACATTAGCGATTATGGTTCCATAAACGATTATCGTGACGGCTATCAGCAGGGCTTTGAGGGCGGCTACGGGATGGGGTTTGAAAAACGTACGTTCGAGGCGAACGTGCCAAATGGTCTTAAGAAACGAGATGAGGTTTCGACCGCCACACAGCCTGCGTCAACCGTGATCGGTAACAATAATAGCGTTGCCGGAAATGATCCCGCAATTTCGCAGCCGTCTGCAAATGATACAGTCAAGACGAATGACTTCACGAGCGATTCTGCTCCGATCATACTTATCCCGAGTGAAACCGAATTGATTCTCGAACTCCAGGAGGATATCAGCACAGACAAGAGCCGGACAGGTGAAAAATTTACCGCCAGGGTCGTGTCGCCGTCGGAACTTGCCGGAGCTATTGTCGAAGGTCGGGTGTCAAAACTAACGATACCGGGCCGACTAAAACGCCGCTCGGAACTGGCATTGTCATTCGATCGGATCGTTCTCACTCAAACGCGCTGGAGTAACTTTAGTGCGATGCTGACCGAAGTAATGCCTATCAAAGGTGACAATATCAAACTCGTGGATCACGAAGGTACTGCGATCGGCCAAAGTTCTCTCAAGGGTGACGTGATCAAACTGGGAACTACGACCGGTAGCGGTTTGGTCGTCGGCGGATTGGTCGGGGGTCCGGTTGGGGCCGCGGTCGGTGCAGGCGTGGGAGCAGCCTTCGGGGTCGGAACGGTGGTCATTGAACGAGGAAAACATATTCGCCTAAATCGCAATCAACAGCTTCGGATCAGAACTGCGTGCGAAAGCAAGATAAGATAGGACTTATCCTTAACGGTGCCCTGCCCGCCCCGGCGGCAACCCCTGCCCATTCGGCTGCATCGTATCAGCCAAAGGGCTTTATCCACGAACCCACGCGAGTCTAGTTTGGCTCTCCTTTGGAGACTCGCGTGAGATCGTGGATAATTTTTTGCTTTCATGGCCGCTGCTAAAGGTTTAAATCAGCCGTGGGAGCAAATTGAAGGCGATGAAACTTGTGCGATATTTACGAACCTTATAAAATAATAGGGAGTAAAGTAGGTGGCAAATATCAAAGAGAGTTTATATTAAAATGAGTACAGGAACAGAAACAACAGCAGCATCCGCAGGCCTTCGCGGCGTAGTCGCGGCACAGAGCTCTATCGGCGATGTAGACGGCGAAAAGGGCATTCTTATTTATCAGGGTTATGACATCCACGACCTAGCCGAGCATTCGACCTTTGAAGAGGTCGTTTTTTTGTTATGGAATAGCCGGCTGCCAACGGCGGATGAATTGGCGGCACTCACGGCGGACATACGAGCGAATTACGAAGCTCCGGCTGAGGTCATCGCTTTGATGCGGCAATTTCCGAAGGACGCAGAGCCTATGGACGTACTTCGCACGGCGGTTTCATCACTCGACTTTTATGACGAGAACGGACACGGGACCGACCGCGAACACGCCATGAAAGCCGCTATCAAGATGACGGCCCAGATCGGCACGATCTCAGCAGCGTGGGACAGGATCCGAAACGGCAAGGAAGTCGTCGCTCCGGATCACACACTAAGCATCGCCGAGAACTTTCTTTATATGCTTCGAGGCGAACGAGCAGATGCTGACGAAGCTCACTTGTTCGACGTTTGTCTGATCCTTCACGCGGATCATGAGTTAAACGCCTCTACCTTTACGACACGCGTCGTTTCCGGCACTCTCGCCGGAATGTACGGTGCCGTTACGGCGGGGATCGCGGCTCTCGCCGGTCCGCTGCACGGCGGAGCCAACACGAATGTGATGAAGATGCTTGTCGAGATCGGGGATACGGACAAGGTCGACGGGTGGGTTGAAAAGGCACTCGAAGAAAAACGCAAGATCATGGGGATCGGCCATGCAGTATACAAAACTGAGGACCCGAGGGCAACATGGCTGCGAAAATACTCGCAGCATATGGCTGAAAAGAAGGGGATCACGAAATGGTTCGAAATGTCGCGCCGGATCGAAAAGCTGATGTTAGATAAAAAGGGGATGTACCCGAATGTAGATTTTTATTCGGCTTCAACCTACTATCTAATGGACATTCCGCTCGATCTATACACGCCGATCTTCGCGATCAGCCGCATTTCAGGCTGGACCGGCCACATTCTCGAACAGTACGGTAATAACAAGCTCATCCGTCCGCGTGCCGAATATATAGGTGCTCGCGATATGAAGTACGTCCCGATCGGAGAGCGTTAAGACATCGTTTTTAATTCACATGAAGAAAGCTGTCGGACCATCCGGCAGCTTTTCTTAGTTTTTGCAGTAAAAATGGCGGAGACTAATTTAAGGACAGCATCGTCAGGTTAGACACTGGCTACACCTTTCGCGGATTTGCAATAATGCCTTAACGGGGAAGCTAAATTATGTGTGGACGAGCATCGCAGGCGGAGATGAAGGCCTACAAGCAGTTTATTTACGAATGGAACAATCCGGAGCTGCCGGTGCCGCGGCGAAACCTTCGCCCTACCGAGCCGGCTTGGATCGTTGCACGGCGCGGCGACGGTTTGATAGAGACAGTCGAAGCTCGCTGGTGGTGCCAGTGGGATGGATCGGGGAAGTTTGAGGCAAAGTATCCAACATTTAACGCTCGGGTCGAGACGATGCATGAGAAAAAGCTGTGGCCCGACCTCTTGCGAAAAGGGCAGCGATGCCTTTTTCCGATCGACAGTTTTTATGAGTGGCCCATCAAGGGAAAAGGGCTGCCGCCGGTGGAGATATTCGTAAAAGACCGCCAACCGTTCGTGCTTGCCGGGCTGTGGAGCCGGTATTTCGAAGGGGGCCGGACGCGGTATTCATTTACGAGCTTTACGATTGAACCAAACGAATTCATGAAGCCGATCCACGAAAAGGCAATGCCGGTCATCCTGAACACGATCGAGGAGCAACGGCTCTGGATCGAGGACGGTGATGAAGAACTACTCCGTCCATTCGAGGGCGAGATGGAATTCTACCAAATGTCGGAGACCCTTGAAAAACTGTATCCGGAGGAGAATCGAAAATATTAAACAGCGGCCGACTAAAGACTCATGACTCCATAATTCAGGCCGGTGTGAATCTAGTACCGGAAGATCATATCACCTGTCGATCCGCATTGAACGAACGAGTAGCCGCCGCCCGGGGCAACTGACTGGCTCGATTTGAGGATGTGCCAATATTGTGTCGACGAGCGAAATACGGCTATATCGGTCTTGCCGTCGCCGTCATAATCGGCAGGAACCGGTGTGTCGGTTGAAATCCCGAATTGAACGGGCCAATAACCGGTCGCAGACCCCAAAATATGCCAGGTGCCGTTCCGGTATACGGCGAGATCGGCTTTGCGGTCTCCGTCATAGTCCGCCTGGACCGGTATATCCGTCGGGATGCCGAACTGTGCGCCGGAGAAGCCAGAGGAACTGCCGTTTATGTACCAAATTCCATTGCGATAGACGGCGGGATCCATTTTGCCGTCACCGTCAAAATCGGCAGCGACTGGAATATCAGTTGGGATCCCAAATTGGACCGCCCGGAATCCGGTGCTGCTGCCCATGATATACCAGGTACCGTTGGACGGACGGTAAACTGCAAGGTCGGCCTTACCGTCACCGTCGTAATCTCCCGCTTGTGGAATATCCGTGGCGATTCCGAAAAATGCTGTTGAATAGCCCGCGGAGCTTCCTAGAATATGCCACTGGCCGCTTCGGTAAACCGCGGCATCGGTTGTTCCATCACCGTCATAATCTGCAGCGACGGGCACGTCACCGGCTTGGCCAAAGTGAATTGCACGGTAACCCACATTTCCCGTCGAACTCGGCAGGAACCACCAGTTTCCGTCGGACGGTCGGAAGAGCGCTACGTCGGACGATTTGTCGCCGTCGAAATCGAACCGAGCGGCCGGTGGAGCGAGGGCTATCGAATTGGTAAAGGAGAGCTCATTAAATTGACCCTGGGTCAGAGACTGGTTGAGCGTTATCGTGCCCTTCCGGTTTGTAAGATCTATGACCAATGGGCCTCCGGTGGACGAAGCAATTGCCGAAACCACGGTCGTGCCCGCAGAGCCCTCTGTTATAACGAGGCTGGTATTGAAATTGAATAAACCTACGCCCGGGAACGAAGGGTCGGCCGGGAAAGGGCCATTGATAAATGTGCAGAATCCCGCCGGGATCGTGATCGACGCGGAGCTGATCGGCCACGTAGTAAGAGGGTCAACTGCCGCTAGATTGAATGCAAACGGCGTGCCTGTCGTTACGCCGGTGCCTGCGACCTTACATAGTTTAAGAATAGCCGGACGATAAATAAAGTCAGTGTATTCGATCTCAGTCGTCGCATTTCGGGCTGGGACGACGGCATTGTTCAAAACGATGTCTGGGTTCGTTGTCACTGGATTGCCCGGAAAGCCCGGAACCGTAACAGGAGTGCTTGAAAATGCTGTCGATGCTCGTATGCGGGATGTCCGAATCATCGCCGCCGTAATGCCTGCGGGCAGCGTTTGTCCGGGCGAGAGCCCGTTTTCGACGACATTGACCGGAGAGCCGATAACCCATGTGCCTGCGACAAAGTTACAAAATCCGTTCTGACTCGCTGGCCCCGCAATGACATCGACCGTCGTTTGCGTTGGAACTCCGGGCATAACCTGAGTGGGACTCGTCGGTGCCAGCCCGTAAACCGTGAAACGGAAGGACGTGCCTACCGGAAGGTTTATTGGATCGGAGGTGATCTTACATACCTTGATGCGGCCAGGTATCGAGCGATTGTAAAACCGTACGGTTGTCTGCGACGATGCTCCCCCACCGGCGACGAGAGTTATGTTCGCGTATCCTCCGCCCGGATTCGATATGGGAGTTCCGGTGGCGTTGAAGCCCTGGTCCGGTGTAAAAGGCGCGGTCAGTCGGTTAGTTGGAAATGTCTGGACATCCTCGAGCCTGAATGTTGGCTGTCCTATCTCTGTGATATTGGCCGTAAATGCCTGTGTCGGAGACGGCGAAGGATTATTGACCTGCAGGATGGTCAGCGTGACCGGCCCGAGGCAGAATCCGACAGGAACTGACAGGGTTTGGCCAGGTGCTCCCTGGGCCGTAAAGTTAAAAAATCCGGTCACGTCGCTGTCGTTGCCATATTTGCAGATCTCTATCGTGCCAGTCCGCGTCGTCTGATTTGTAAAAGTGACGACCGTTTGATTCGAAACGTCACCGTCCGGAACGGCAACTACGACTTGCTGAAGGGCGAAACTGGAGCTGACGAGGCGGTTGACTGGGGCGATATCGATTCCAACGACTGCTGTATTGGCACGAATCACTTCCGTTACGGTGACGTTGCCAGAAGCAACCAGGATCACGGACGAGCATCCGCCGGCAGGAACCTGGATCTGACCGGTTACGCCTGAGACGGTGAAGTTAAAGATCGTGCCCGTTGGTATCGGATCGTTGGGGAAAAGGTTCTTACATATTTCGATGTATCCGGTTCCGGCTGCCACGATGTTTGAGTTTGTCGTAACGTCACCGTTGACGCCGATCACCTTTCCCGCAACAGTCGATCCACGTCCCACGCGGACCGAGTCGCGAGAGATGACGTTAGCACCGATCGTTGATTTGCTGCCAATGTTTGCAGTGTCCCGGGCAAAGATGTAAACGTTGGTCGCGGCCGCACCGCCGGTTCGCTCGATGATGGATGAATTTTCGGCCATAAACGTGCCATCGACGCGAAAGACGAATCTTGAATTGGCGTCACCGTTCGCATCCACCGTCATGCGTCCGGCCAGGACGGCCGATCCGATACAATAAACACCAGGCATAAAGGTCTGGCCGCCAAGATTTGCATCATTCAGCTGCGTGCAGGGTAACTGGTCGACAGCACTAATTGCATCGAGCAAGTCGCGTCGTGCTTCGGACGGATCGCCAACACTGAGTGCACTGCTTGAAACTCCGGCGATGTCACCCGCTGAGCTGACCAGGCCACGTATATCAGAGTCCTCATCGGTAACGCTATTTCCGCCAAAGACCCCCAAATTTGAAGCTGATTTGAAATTTAGAGCATATGCTAGCATTTCAGTCGTCGCTCCACCCTGGACTTCCTGGTTAGCCGCATTAACCGTAGAAGACGCCGAGGATGGGGCAAATGACCAGCCTAAAACGACTATGATGCCTACTAGCATTGCTGCGGCGGATAATAGGGCTCGCTTTTCACCAGTAGAATACTGCGTAAGACGAGCAATCGTTTTATTGCTTTTCATTAACTGTTCTCCAAAGGATCCCTGATTCTTGCGGCTGGTCGATGTGGACATATGGGATCTGTTTGATCAACTACTTTTTTCTGTCGGCTTGCTACACTAAGCGACCTCTTCGCTTAGTACTGTTACAACGATATATATAGAGCCAATCTAATATGGCTTCCGCAAAACAATAATAAGTATTTATAAAAGATGTTTACCGATGATGTAAATTCTTGTTTTACAGTAGCTTATCTATCCAACATGAATATATCTTTTAAAATAAAAAAGAGGGGAGCGTGCGGTTGCACGCTCCCCTGTCAGATCGGTTGATCTTGTCAACCGTTCTGGACGATTAGTAACGCATCAGCATGTCGCCAGCTGAACCGAACTGCATGGAGCTGAATCCGCCAACAGCATTACCTGCCTGGCTTGAATTCAGGATGTACCAGTTTGTGTTCGATGAACGATAGACACCGATGTCGGTTTTTCCGTCACCATCGTAGTCTGCAGGTACAGGAGTATCCGTTGCGGTTCCGAACTGAACAGCTCGGAAGCCGGTGGATGATCCCATGGTGTACCATGTTCCGCCGCGATAGACTGCAACATCAGCCTTGCCGTCACCGTCGTAGTCAGCCTGAACAGGTATGTCACCTGCGATGCCGAACTGGACGCCGGAGAAACCAGCAGAGCTGCCGTTGACGAACCATGTTCCGTTGCGATAAACAGCCGGATCCATTTTGCCGTCACCATCGAAGTCAGCGGCGACAGGGATATCGGTTGAGATACCGAACTGAACAGCACGGAATCCGCTCGACGAACCCATGATGTACCAGGTACCGTTCGATTGACGATAGACTGCAAAGTCAGCTTTGCCGTCACCATCAAAGTCACCAGCCTGCGGGATGTCCGTAGCCAAGCCGAAGCTTGCCGACGAGAAGCCAGCGGTGCTTCCCAGGACGTACCACTGTCCGTTGCGGTAAACCGCAGCGTCAGTTGTGCCGTCACCATCGTAGTCAGCGGCAACAGGAACATCCCCAGCCTGTCCGGGACCATCCGGACATCGTGGCCGCTGCCGATCATCCGCAGCCAGAAATCGAGGTCATCGACTATCGGTGTGTCGCATTCCTGGCCGCCGAGGGACTGCCACACGTC
>JBBRSH010000063.1:0-24947 GCA_038245555.1 Pyrinomonadales bacterium
AAGCGTGAGCGGTATCTCTTGCCCGCCCTGTTTGAAAGTGCCGACGAGTTCCGTCCGATCTTTGTTCAGGACCGCTTCGTAAACGATTCCGGCGGATTTGCTCTCAAAGGTCAGTGCGTCACCTTTGAGCGTGACCGTGTCAAGCGGGATAGTCGCTCCCTGATCCAGGCTTTCAAAACTTCCGGCAAAAACACCGGCCGCGGACTTAGTTACAGTCACAACCAAGCGCAGCTTTGCAGAACCCGCGTCCAGCGTCCCGTTCCACGTGCCCTCCGGACCACTTGCAGGCGTTTGGGCAGAAGCCTGCCACGAGAGACCTGACAGCAACAGCAATATCAACAAAGTATTTTTCATGATTTCCAATGTATTTCTCAGGGTTTTATTTTGATCTTTTCAGGAATAATTTCTATTTAATCCTGATAACTTTGCCATAATGCACCATCTGTTGCAAGTTTTCATAATTTCTTATTGACATCGGTGTAATAGTCGCTGTATATTGCTCGTGAAAATCACAATTGCATCGAATGTTGCACAAATAATCGAATTACTGACTTCTTTCGCTTGGGCAGTCAGTCTGGCCCAGGACAGACTATGAGCGAAAAGACGCTCCTCGTATGGACATAAAAAAGCGCAGCGAAGTAGTTAAGAGTCGAAAGAGTAACGGAGCGGTTGCCGGAGGCGGGAATGGAAATACAACAGATCCGGTGGACGGCCTCCACGGAAATGACGTGCAAACAAAACTTGAAGCACGTTTCCTGGATACCCGGACGGATTTAAGTACAAGTCGCCAAAGATTATTGAGCCAGATCCTGGCTGAGGCCGACGAGACATTTTATCTCTCATCCCGTGAGATGGGGCGTCGATACAGTGTAGATTCGGCGACGATCGTTCGTACGATCCAGGCGATGGGATATAAAAAATTCGCCGACTTTGCTCACGATCTGCGAAATCATTTCGTTACGCAAATTACGCCATACGCGTCGATGAGAGAGGCGACGCAGAAGCATCGAAGCGTTGCTGATTATGTTAACAACAGCATTGATAAAGACCTTGAGAATCTGAACCTACTTAAGTCGAGTGTAGATGTCGCTAAAGTCATCGAGATCGCTAAGCAGTTTCATGGGACACGGCGGATCATCATTGTCGGTATAGATTTTGCGGCGTCGCTGGCCGTCTCCTTTGCTTATGGGTTAGTGCGGTTGGGATGCGATGCCGAGGCTCCAATGGGCACCAGCGGCTCTGTGCAAAATAAGATCAGCATTCTGACCGAAAAAGATCTTTTTGTTGCCATCAGTTTCGGCAAATGTTTGCGCGAAACGGTTGAGGCGGTTCAGCGTGCGAAACGGCATAACGTGCCGACCCTCGGTATCACAGACAGTGATAAGACGCCGATCGCACGCCTTTGCGATCAATACATTGTGGCATCCACCGCACGAGCGTCATTTATTGATTCTTATGTCGCTCCCGTTGCTGCGATCAACGCCATTCTGATCGCGTATGCGCATAGCCAGCCAAAACGAGCACTCAAATTGCTGGAAGAGTTCGACAAGGAATCGGCATCAGGGTCCCGGTGGTACCAGGGAAACGACGGCGTGGAACATATGTCGGGAAAACGTTAAGTTGGGTGCCACGGCTCTACCATTCGCCTGGTTGTTCGATTTATTAAGAACAGTCTGAAGTGAAAGCAGTAAGCGGAAGAATAGAGAATTTAAATAGCTCGCGAGAAAAATTAGGAGAAATTATGAAAAAAAACAGTTTAGTGCCGGTAAATGGTCCGGATGGAAAAGTGGGGAATGCCAAGATCAGTTTGTCGTTCTTACCGCTGATAGTTGTTTCCATTACTCTTGTTGTGGTCCACCTATGCTCTCTTAGCGCGGTCGCTCAAACTACTACGTCTACGATTGAAGGAGTTGTTAAGGACACCAACGGAGCGGTGATCGCAGGAGCGACGATCAAGGCAAGTGGCACGACTGTAGCTGCTGAGCGGAGCGTCACGACCAATGGAGAAGGTTTTTACCGCCTTGCCGCCTTGCCGCCGGGAACATATACCTTGACTGTTTCACAGACAGGATTTGCTTCTAGCACCTCAAACATTGAGTTGACGCTCAATCGAGTCACAACCCTCGATGTCCGTCTGCAAGTTGGAAACGGAGTGGGCGCAGTTGTTAATGTTACGAGTGACCTACCGCTGCTCGATCCAAATACGTCTTCCACCGGCTTGACTGTCACTCCGCAGCAAATCCAGAACCTGCCCGTCAGCGGCCGGAATTATCTTGACCTGCTCCAATTGGTGCCCGGAATAGCTATCAATCGGCAAGCCGACCCTAAGGGCGACAATGCAACCCCGGTTTTGGGCGAACGCGGTGGCAACACCAACTTTTTTATCGACGGGCATCCGAATAAAGACACGGTCAACGGCGGGCCCGCGGCGCAGTTTAATCAGGAAACTATTGCCGAATTTCAAGTTTTGACAACCGGGTACAAAGCCGAATTTGGTCAGGCATCCGGCGGAATCGTCAACGTCATCACCAAGAGCGGTGGTAACGCGTTTCACGGCGGCGGCTCATTTTTTGTCCGCAACGATGCTTTAGATGGGCTAAATTCATTAAAAACAACGCTGACACAGCCGCTCCCGCTGAGCAGATATGATTACAGTATTGGCCTGGGCGGTCCGATCATTAAGGATAAGTTTTTCTTTTTTGCGTCTTCTGAACGCATCACTGAGAGCCGGCAAATCGACTTTACCTTCCCGGATACTCAAAATGCGGTCGTCAACGCTTTGCTGCAAAATCAAGAAAAGCCTTTTGACACACCTGCAAAAACGAATGAGATCAGAAATTTTATCAAATTGAGTGAAACGATCGGGCGACATCAAATATCCCAGGAGTTTAATTATACGAACAGCCGGGTGAATAATTTTCTGCCGCTTTCTCAATCGGAGAGTCTGCCTTCGGCTCGAAATAATCTTGGTTCACGCAGTTTTCTGCTGGCAGCTGGCGACACGGTTTTGGTCGGCGATCAGGGCAATCCACTTATCCTGAGTGTCCATGGAGCTTATAGGGGTGAACCTTCGAACACTGAACCGGCGCACCCGGAGATCAAAGGCTCAACGCGTTTCAATGGATTTAGCGGACCATGCTGCACTATATTTGGGGATTTGCCGGTAGTTGTTTTTGGCAACGCCCTCACGGCTTCGAATTTGGACCAGAAATACATAACGCTGTCAGCTAACGCCAGCAAATTGATCGGCAGTCACGATATTAAGTTCGGTTGGAATTTCATCAACACAGAAGTTCGCGGGTTGGAGTCTCAGGTCCTGCAAAATCAGCTTTTCGCCACTGTTTCAGATTTCACTGCGTTCGGAGCCGCTAATGCGGGACCCTATTTGCTGGGCCAAAGAGGCGCCGTTACGGCGGATGGCGATAGAATTCATTTGCTGAATTATTACAACGGACTTTTTGCTCAAGACGATTGGAAATTGTTGAAGAATTTGAGCCTGAATCTTGGGATTCGCTGGGACTATGATTCGGAATTCAAGACCAAGAAGAATTTTTCGCCTCGTTTGGGTATTGTCTGGGCGATCACGCCGAAAACGGTTGTAAGGGCAAATTACGGAATATTCTACGACCAATTCCGGCTCGGGCTGGTTCGCGATGTTCCGACCTTCGGCGGTGCGGATCAACGAACCGGCCAATTATTTGCATTTCCCCGGCTTTTGTGGGGATCGCCATCGTATGTGTCCAGCATCGCGTTGCTCAGCGGGCTGCCCGGCGGATGTTTCTCAAATCTTCTGAGCGGAAATCTGACAGATGCTCAGGTTGCGACAGCGGGAGCGGCAGGAAACTGCCCTTTCACGGGAGCACCGCTGATCGGCGTAGACAGATTGAATAGGGTGGTTGCCGCCGGACATGCCCCTATCCCTGCCAATGCGGTAGTTACCGCGGCTAATATCCAGGCATTATCGGGGCTAACTCCGCAACAGTTTGCCGATCAGGCAAGCGCGGCGATCGGTCAGCCCGTAGGATATTTTACATTCGGCACACTCGGGACCCTCTACAATCAAATAGTCGCTCCCGCTCCCTTTCCAATTGGAATCGACAGCAGCTTCAAGACGCCGCACACGCTTGGTTTTAGCGTCGGTCTACAGCGTGAGATCCTAAAGGATGTTGTTGTCGGTGCGGATTATTACCACCGCGAAATACGAAATCTGTTAGGTGTTCGGGCAGTAAACCTTCCGTTCAGGGCGCGTGTTGTCGGACGCGTTTATGATCCGCCGTTTACGGGAGGGCCGATCAACACGTTTGGGCCTTTTTTTAAGGGCAAGTACGATGCTCTGATTCTTAATTTCAATTCGCGGTTTGGGAAGAGATTTGTCATTGGGTCGAGTTACACTTACGCCAAGGCCACGGACAATTCACTTGGTATCAACACTCCGCCTTCGGACGCATTTGTCGGGATCGTTCCCGTTGTAACCGAAGCATCTACCGGAAAAACGAATGCAACCGGCTCGTTCACGACGGCCGCCGGAAGATTTGTGGCGCAGGCCGGCCGATTCTACAATGGGCCCGATCTCGATAAGGGCCCGTCGGACCTGGCTTTGGACCATGTTTTCCAGATCAATGGGTTGGTCGATTTGCCGTGGAAGTTCCAGATCAGCGGCATCTTTCGCGCTCAAAGCGGCTTTCACTTTTCGAAGTCCAGGCCGGCCGGAGCGGCACTTGGTCCGGGCGATCCTGACGGTGATTCTACCCTCAACGGCTTTGACCTTGCTCCAGGGCGAAATGCTTTCACGGCTCCGGCGCTCACCAATTTAGATATCCGTTTTGCCAAACGATTTGATTTGGGCGAAAGAGTTAAATTACACCTGCTATTTGAGTTTTTCAACGCGTTTAACAGGAAAAATCCGGCTGCGGTGGGGCAGCAGGACGGCATTATTGGACAGCCTTTTGGAAAGGCAACCCAAGTTTTGCCCGGACGCGAAGGACAATTCGGATTCAGAATCGAGTTTTAGTCGAAGCTCTCCTTATTAGACTAGCCCGAAGCCCGTTCGAAATCCGGCGGGCTTCGGCATTATTTGATCGAATCCACCTAATTATTATGCGGAAATTAATATTTGCGTCTCTACTCTTTACGTCTTTAGCCTCAATTACCGTTGCCCAGGGAACCCGAATGCTGCGGCATCCGACCGTTAGCCGCGATCTTGTCGCATTTGCCTACGCCGGCGACATATGGACCGTCTCGCGAAATGGCGGCAAGGCTCTTCGATTGACCGCAACGCCAGGAGTCGAGACCGATCCGTATTTTTCGCCCGACGGTTCAAAGATCGCGTTTACGGCGACGGTTGGCGGAAATACAGATGTCTATGTCGTGCCAACATCAGGCGGTGACCCGAAACGTCTGACCTACAGCCCCGCTGAAGATCATGTTCGGGGATGGACACCGGATGGTCAAAGGGTCTTATTTTCGTCCGTTCGCGGCGATGCTCCGCTCGAATCACACTGGCGACTATGGACGATCAGTATTAATGGCGGTATGCCGGAACCACTGCAATTATCAAGAGCCTTTACGGGCTCATATTCAGGCGACGGACAGCGGCTGGCGTATGAGGAATTTTCGACGACGATGTTCCCGCCGTGGCAGGAGACAAGTTTCTGGCGCCATTACCGAGGCGGGCGAGTTCATCCGATCTCGGTGATCAATCTTCCGGATAATTCGATCACAAAACTGCCGTGGACCAACAGCAATGACAGTTCGCCAATGTGGGTTGGGAATACCATTTATTTCATGTCCGACCGCAATTTTACCGCCAACCTATTTAGTTACGACACCGGCAGTAAACAAGTAAAACAGGTTACCAATCATGATGACTTTGACGTCATGTCGGCGTCAGGCGGGTCGGACGCGGTGGTGTACGAGCAGGCAGGTTATATCCATCTCATCGATGCCAAAACTGGAAAGTCGCAACAGCTGAATATCGAAGTGACCGGCGATTTTCCCTGGGCACAGACGCAGTTTAAGAAAGTAGGCGATATGATCCGCAGCTCCGCTCTTTCCCCAAGCGGTGTTCGAGTAGCCTTTGAGGCTCGCGGTGAGATCTTCACCGTGCCGACCGGCAAAGGCGATTACCGCAATCTTACAAATAGTTCGGGCACGCATGACCGTAACCCGGCATGGTCGCCGGATGGAAACCAGTTAGCGTGGTTCTCCGATCCGACGGGCGAATATCAATTGATGATCGGCGATGCGTCAGGATTGAACGCACCGCGCGCTATCGCGTTGCCGACGACTGCCTACTTCCAAAATCCGGTTTGGTCGCCAAACGGTGAGCAGCTCGTAATTGAGGACAATCACAGCAACCTCTGGACGATGGATGTAAAGACTGGCACTTTTGCCAAGATCGATACGGACAACGATCCGGTTCCGAGCGCGACTTTTAATGCGTCATGGTCGCCGGACTCTAAATGGATAACATATTCAAGAAATCTGAACAGCCGCCTGAGTGCGATCTTTGTCTATTCCGTTGACGAGAAGAAAGCGCACCAGATCACCGATGGTCTTGCCGATGCGATCTCGCCCGCGTTCGACGCCGGCGGCAAGTATCTGTATTTTCTGGCGAGCACGAATTTTGGCCCGAAAACGAGCTGGCTGGATATGAGCTCGATCGATCATCCGACCGACAGATCTGTTTATTTAGTGGTTCTGCCGTCAAACGAACCCTCGCCGTTGATTCCCGAAACAGGCGACGAACCGTTGCCGGCCGCAGCAGGCGACGCCCCTAAGGCGAAAGCAGCTGCCACTATTGCGGTGCGAATCGACTTTGCCGGTATCAACAACAGAATCCTGCCGCTAAGCGTTCGGGCCGCCAACCTCAGCAATCTTAACGCCGGACCGGCGGGCACATTTTTCTATACCGAGTTGGTTCCTGAGATCGGAGCGTTGCGATTGCACAAATACACGGTCGTGGCCGGTGCGGCGGTGCCGTTTTTAGACGGGATCAGCCAATATTCGGTATCGGCCGACGGCAAAAAGCTTCTCTATGGAGCTCGCGGCGGACGTTGGAGCGTTGTTGCCACCGCAGCACCGCCAAAACCTGGCGAAGGTGCTCTCAATACCGCACAGCTTGAAATGAAGGTCGATCCCCGAGCAGAGTGGGCGAATATTTTCCGTGAGACATGGCGGATCCAGCGTGAATATTTCTACGACGAGAAGATGCAGGGCGCCGATTGGAACGCTGTTTATAAGAAGTACCTTCCGCTACTCGCGTCTGTCCAACATCGCAGCGATCTCGGTTATCTCATTGCCCAAACGGGCGGCGAATTGACGGTCGGACACTCGTATCTTTCAGGGGCGGGCGACGTACCGACCGACAATCCCGTCTCGGTCGGCCTGCTCGGTGCGGACGTCAAGGTCGAGAATGGTAAGTACCGCCTCAGCCGGATCTACACCGGCGAGAACTGGAATCCGGACCTTCGGGCTCCGCTTGCGGCTCCGGGTATCGACGCCAGAGAGGGCGATTATGTTCTCGCGGTAAATGGCAAACCGGTCGACACGAGCGCCAATTTCTATAGCTTTTTTGAGGGCATGGCAAACCGGCAGATCGTGCTCAGATTGAATGATAAACCGACGCCGGAAGGTTCGAGGCTTGTTACTGTCGTTCCGGTTGCGAGCGAAAATGGGCTCAGGACGCGTGGCTGGGTCGAAGACAATCGCCGCCTGGTGGACAAACTCTCGGGCGGCCGCCTTGCCTACGTTTGGCTGCCAAACACTGGCGGGCCGGGGTACACTTCGTTCGTTCGCTATTTCTACGCTCAGCAGAACAAGGAAGGAACGGTCGTTGACGAACGCTACAATCAGGGCGGGATGGTCGCGGATTTCATCGTAAACGAACTTGATCGCAAGCCGATGGGTTTCTTTGCCGTTCGCGATGGCAATACATTTTTCTCACCGATAGCAGGTGTTTACGGCCCCAAGGTAATGGTTATCAACGAATCGGCGGGCTCCGGCGGCGACGCGTTGCCGTTTTACTTCAAGCTTCGCAAACTCGGCCCGCTGGTCGGGACGCGGACATGGGGAGGATTGGTTGGAACGCTAGGAACGCCGCCGACGATCGACGGCGGCGGGATAACTGCTCCGAGCCTTGCGTTCTTTAACCTCGATGGTAAATGGGATGTTGAAAACATAGGCATTTCTCCCACAGTCGAAGTCGAGAATACGCCGATCGAAAACGGCAAAGACGCACAGCTGGAGCGGGCAGTCGCCGAAGCAATGAAGCTATTACAGACAGAACCGCTCAAGCGTGTCCGTCGACCGGCGCCGATCGATCGCGTATCGAAGCCATAAGGAGAACTGACGGTGAGAATTAAACAACGACGAAGTTCAGTATCGAAAATACGAGCAATGGTGCTCGCGGTATTCGCGCTCAGCATCTTGTTCGCGGCAAATACGCCCGTCGAGGCAAAACGCGCGGCGCCCATTTATTCGAAAACCGACGCGATGGTCGCGATGCGCGATGGTGTGCACCTTTACACAAAAATCTTTACGCCAAACATCACGGACGAGAAATTGCCGATCCTTTTACTCAGAACTCCCTACGGACTGGGCGATCTGACTTCAGATCAGCTTAATGCTGCACTACCTGAAATCTCCAAGGACGGATACATCATCGTACAGCAGGACATTCGCGGAAGGTTCAAGTCTGAAGGCCAATTCGTGATGCTTCGCCAGCCGCACGATCCTAAGGACAAAAATGGCATCGATGAAAGCACAGATACATACGACACGATCGATTGGCTGTTAAAAAATGCGCCCAACAATAATGGACGTGTCGGTCTATCAGGCACGAGCTATGGCGGCTGGCTGACGGTGATGGGAATGCTCGATCCGCATCCGGCTCTTAAAGCGATCGTGCCGCAGGCGTCGCCGGCGGACATGTGGCTCGGCGACGATTTTCATCATAATGGGGCATTTCGTTTGAGTTACGGTTTTGAATACACGTACATGATGGAAACTTCGAAGGAAGTGGTCAGCCCGGATAAGGTCGTCGACAAACGCGACGAATACGAGTGGTTTCTCGATCTCGGTGCTCTTTCAAATGTCGATCCAAAATACTTGAAAGATAAATATCCTACCTGGAACGATTTTGAAGAACACCCTGACTACGACGCGTTTTGGAAACGGCAGGGGTTTGCTCCGTGGCTTAATAAAGTGACCGTTCCGACGCTGAATGTCGCTGGATGGTGGGACCAGGAGGATTTTTACGGGCCGATAAAGATCTACGAACTGCTCGAACGTCACGATACCGATCATAAGAATTTTCTCGTAGTCGGCCCGTGGAATCATGGCGGATTTTCTCGGGGCGACGGCGATAAATTGGATCGTATCAAATTTGGCAGTGCGACCGCGGATTATTTCCGTAAGAATGTTCGCGCTCCATTCCTCGCGCATTATCTAAAAGACAAGCCGGACCCGAAGCTGCCGGAAGCATTGACGTTTCGGACGGGCGACAACGAGTGGGTCAGACATGACTCATGGGCTCCAAAAGAAGTCTCAGTTAAAAATCTATATTTACAGGCAGACAAGAAACTTGCGTTTGACGCACCGAAAGCCGCCGGAACCGCATTTGACGAGTATATTTCGGATCCGGCAAATCCGGTGCCATATCGGCCGCGTCCGATGGAGGTTGGTATGGGCGCGGAGTGGCGGATCTGGCAGGTTCAGGACCAACGCTTTGTCGATCGCCGGCCGGATGTCCTGACGTTTGCGTCCGAGACGCTGACCGATGACGTTACCGTTTCCGGTAAGATCGTCGCAAATATCTTTGCCTCGACCACCGGCACAGACAGCGACTGGATCGTCAAATTTATCGATGTTTATCCGGACAAGTTCGAGTCGGATCCGACGATGAGCGGATTCCAATTAATGATCGCAGGCGATGTTTTTCGCGGCAGATACTTTAAGAGCTGGGAAAAGTCGGAGCCGATCCCGGTAAACTCCGTCCAAAAATATCAGATCACGTATCCGGCCAACGATCACACGTTTAAGAAAGGGCACCGGATCATGGTGCAGATACAAAGCACCTGGTTCCCGGTCATTGACCGTAACCCGCAGAAATTCGTGCCGAATATTTTCAAGGCGACGGAATCTGATTTTCAAAAAGCTACCCAACGAATATATCGCTCGGGCAATAATGCGTCTTACATAGCTTTGCCCGTTGTTTCCAAATAGGTCATGAAGAATAAATTTACCAAACCGAATAGGACCTTACGTTTAAGGTCTAGCTTTTGTGTCGCCGCAGCGGCGGTCGTCCTTTGGACTTTCTGCATCCCGGCGTTTGGCCAAACCGTCGACATAAAAAAGGTCGTGGCGGATCTCGAACCCGCAATTCGTCAGGCGATGATCGAGGGGAATATCCCATCGGCATCAATTGCATTGATCTCCGGCGACAAAGTGATATGGAGCAATGCCTACGGCGAATCGAATCTCTGGGCCCGAACGCCGGCGACTCCGAATACGGTCTATCTGATCGGTTCCACCTTTAAGGCACAGTCCACCTTTGCATTGCTACAGCTCATGGAGCAGGGCAAATTTAAGCTGGATGATCCGGTCCGCAAATATTTGGATTTTGATATCCAGGGCGACGATCCAAAAAATCCGGTAACATTTCGACACATATTAACCCACACGTCCGGTTTGGAAGGCGATTTTGGCGCCGTTCCGCTCTGGAGCAACAACGATGTGATGAAACTGGACGACTTTGTCCATAAATCACTAAAAGTGGGCCATCCGCCGATGACGAAGGTCGAATATTCGAATGCCGCTTTTACATTTGTCGGTTATCTCGTCGAAAAATTATCCGGTGTTCCTTATCGGCAATATATTCAGGAACACATTTGGACGCCGCTCGAGATGACGAGTACTGCATTTGACCCGACGCCGGGTATTGACGAACGACTCTCCGTGCCATATGTCGTCGATAAGACGACGGGCCGTCAGACGCCGACGACTCGTATCAGGGCCGCGGTTTTTCCGGCCGGCATTGTTTACGGCACGATCCTGGATCAATCCAATTGGCTGATCACAAATCTCAACGGCGGGGAATTTAAGGGCAAACGCCTAATCAGCGAAGCGACGTTGAACCAGATGATGACGCGGCAATTTGACCAGTTCAAAGGCGGGATCGAGGGTATTTGGGGCAACGAGACCGCCGGCTTCGGGCTTACCTGGTGGGTGCAGGAGCGTGACGGCGACCATTACTTTGCGCATAGCGGAAGTGTCGGAGGATACACCGCTTTTCTACTGGGCAATCGCGACCGGAAATTTGGCTTTGCGATACTGACAAATGGCAATCAGGCACATCCGCACCTGTTCAAACTGGCTGACCGAGCGATGGACCTACTGAAAAAATATTCTGGTGCTGCGCCAACGAACTGAGTTTGGGGACAAATAAATGAACGAAAATATTAGACACACTTTTTCCTTAATCCTTATTTTCCTGCTGCTATTTGGAGCCTCTGCGTCGCAGGTCGCTTCCCAGACAGACGCACCAATATATGACCTTGTGCTCCGCAATGGCCGCGTGCTCGATGGTGCCGGAAATCCGTGGATAGTGGCCGATGTTGCCATCAAAGACGGACGATTTGTCTGCATCGGCAAGATCGTGGGGAAAGGCAAGCGCGAGATCGATGCCATCGGCAAATATGTGTCGCCGGGTTGGATAGATATGCTCGACGCGTCGGGTGGGGTCCTGCAGAGAAACGGATTAGCGGAAAGCAAGGTTCAAATGGGCGTCACCACCGGTATTGGGGGCGAAGGCGGCACACCTGTTCCCGCCGAAAAGGTCGCCGAATATTTTTCAGGCCTGGAAAAAAGCGGCATCAGCATGAATTTTGGCACCTATTACGGTGCTACGCAGGCCCGCGTTGCGGTCGTCGGCCAGGACGCGCGTGATCCGACGCCTGCGGAACTCGACCAGATGAGGTCACTTGTCGAGACCGCTATGAAAGGCGGAGCTCTAGGCATCTCGACCGCACTAATATATCCGCCCGCAAGTTATTCGAAAACCGACCAACTCGTCGAACTGGCAAAGGTTGCCGGACGTTACGGCGGAGTCTATTCAAGCCACATTCGCGGCGAAGGAGCGGAACTCGTCCAGTCGATCGAGGAAGCGATAACGATCGGTGAAAAAGGCGGTCTCCCGGTCGAGATATATCACCTCAAGGCAGCTTTTCAGCCGGGTTGGGGAAAATTGATGCGCGAGGCGGGCGAAAAGATCGAATCCGCACGGGCACGCGGCGTTGATGTCGCGGCAGATATGTATCTATACACTGCGGGCGGCACCGGCCTTGATTCGGTGATCCCGTCGTGGGCGTTTGATGGCGGCCGCGCAAAGCTCCTCGAACGTTTGAAAGATCCGGCAATCCGCGTGCGGCTAAAGAATGAGATCAAGAACGGTTCGCCCGGTTGGTGGAATATTGTCGAAGCTGCAGGCGGTTGGGAACACGTCGTGCTGGAAGATGCCGCGAACAAAGACAACAAGCGATTTGAAAATAAGAATTTGGCCGAGATTGCAAAGGAATGGAACAAGGAACCAGCCGACGCTGCGTTCGACCTGGTCGCACAAGGCAGCGGCGGCCGTGTTTCAGCGCTCTATTACATGATGAGCGAAGCAGACATCGAAACCGCACTAAAATTTCCGTGGACGAGCCTCGGCAGCGATTCGTCGGCGTCGCTAGCCTTAGTCGATCCGAACACGGTGGGAAATGGGCATCCGCGAGGATATGGTAATTTTCCACGTCTGATCGCGGAATATGTGCGCAAAAAGAAAGTTATTACCCTTCCAGAAGCGATTCGCAAAATGACATCCTGGCCCGCCACCAGGCTGCGTTTGACCTCACGCGGCATGATTAAAGAGGGAATGTGGGCGGATGTCGTGATTTTTGATTACGACAAGATTCAGGACGAGTCCACCTATGAACGTCCGTACAAGGCTCCCAGTGGGATCAATTACGTGCTTGTAAACGGCCAGGTTGTTGTCGAAAACGGAAAGCACACAGGGGCAAAGCCCGGAATGGTGATCTACGGCCCGGGCAGAACGCCTAACAACTAAGAATTATGAGAATTAAATCATATCTGATCTGTATAACGTTTCTCCTTTTGGGGATCTTCCCTGCGGCCGAGGCTCAGGTAAAAAAAATGAAAATATACATCTCAGTCGACATGGAGGGAGTGGTCGGGGTTGTCACGGCTGACCAACTGACACCTACGGGCTTTGAATATCAACGCTTCCGGGAGTTTATGACGCAGGAGACGAATGCCGCTATCGAAGCCGCATTCGCCGGGGGAGCGACCGAGGTGGTGCTCAGCGATTCGCATGGCAACGCCGAGAATCTGCTGATCGAAAAGCTGCCGAAAAATGTTCTGCTTGTCCGAGGCTTTCCGCGTCCGATGGAAATGATGGAAGGACTCGATGAGACCTTTGACGGAGTCATTTTTATTGGCTATCACGCAAGCACCATGAATACCGAAGGTGTGCGTGCCCACACATTCTCCAGCGCACGGCTGGCAGACGTGCGGTTGAATGATGTCTCAGTCTCTGAAGGGAGCTTTAACGCGGCGGTTGCCGGCCATTTTAACGTGCCGGTGATCATGGTCTCCGGCGATGATGCTGCGGTCAAAGAGATTACAGCGTCGGTCGGAGATATCGAGGGAGCAGTCGTTAAATGGAATTATGGATTTCATTCGGCAAAAACCATGATGCCCGACGCTGCCTATGACCTTATCCGCCAGAAGGTAAAAACGGCGATGGGCCGGATCAAGACTTTTAAGCCGTACAAGGTCAAGACACCGGTACAGCTGGATGTGCGCTTCAAAAATTACCGGCCGGCCGAGGTCCTCAGCTATTTACCGATCGTCAAACGGTTAGATTCACACAGTATAAGATTCGTCGGTAAAGATATGGTCGAGACAACCAAATTTATAGCGTTTATTACCAATTACGACCAAAGTTTAGAGCCATGACCGAGGTTGATATCGTTGTCCGGGACATTGACGGACAGGCTGAAATGCGGGCCGTCGAAGAACTCCAAAAGGAAGTGTGGGGCTTGCCGGATCTCGATGTTGTGCCGCTTACGCAGCTCGTTGCTGCAAAAGCGTCCGGCGGCGCATTGATTGGAGCTTTTGACAACAAGATCTTGATTGGATTTGCATACGGTTTCGCCGGTTTTGAGCACGGACGGGTGACGCATCATTCGCATATGCTTGCGGTAAAACCGGCTTATAGAAGTCACAGCGTCGGATACCGTCTCAAACTTGCTCAGCGGGATTTCGTTTTGGCTCAGGGTATCGGCGAGATGACATGGACATTCGACCCGCTGCAAAGCTTGAATGCGTATTTCAATTTTAACCGGCTGGGTGTGGTGTCGAACCGATATTTCATGGATTTCTACGGTGCAGAGGCCGCAAGTTTTCTGCATCGCAACGGCACCGACCGTTTGTGGGTAACATGGCCGGTCGAGAGCCGCCGTGTCGCGGAAAAGCTTGGCGAGCCGGCGGTTACGACGGAATACGGGGACGGTAAATCGCTCGTTGAGGTAGGAGAAAATAGCATACCAAGGTATCACGATGTGAACGCCGCGAATCTTGGTGACGTGGCATTCATCGAGATACCCGCACGGATCAAGGAAATTGAACGGCAAAGCCTTGGATTGGCGGCGGACTGGCGCGAAGCGACGAGGATGGCATTTACCAAAGCAGTTGACGCGGGATTTGTGATTATTGACTTCGTTCGCGGCAGTGAAACCGGAAGGTATGTTCTTAGCCGCACTAAAACGATCGAAGATCTGGCGGCGTGACGAGCTGATGAAAGATATGGCAAGAAGAAAGAACGGAGTGGCGTGGCCGGTGCTCGTAACAATCACGGTTGCCGCATTTTTCGGGTTGACCTCGCTGCCCAGCCACTCCATATCTGCGAGCAATGCGCGGGCCGCCGAAGCAATTACACATAACGTTGCTCCGCGCGGGGACTATTCGGCGGTCGCGGAAATGCTTGATAAGCTCATCGCACGCGAAATGGCCGAAAAGGACCTGCCAGCGGTCTCGATCGCTTTGGTGGACGATCGGCAGATCGTGTGGGCCAAAGGGTTTGGTTTTGCTGACCCGGCGGCCAAAATTCCTGCCACAGCCGATACAGTTTATCGCGTTGGCTCGGTCTCAAAGCTCTTTACAGACATTGCGGTTATGCAGCTCGTCGAGCAGGGCAAGCTCGCACTAGACGCGCCCGTCACCCGCTATCTGCCTAATTTCCATCCGCAAAACAGTTTTGGAAAAGCGATCACCCTTCGCCAGCTAATGTCGCACCGCTCGGGACTCGTGCGGGAACCGCCCGTAGGGAATTACTTTGACCCGACCGAGCCGACGCTCACCAAAACGATTGATAGCCTAAATAAAACTAAGCTTGTCTATGCCCCCGAGTCCCATACGAAATATTCAAATGCGGGCGTCGCGACTGTCGGCTATGTCCTCGAAAAGACGCAAGGACAGGCTTTTGAAAAATATCTAAAACACTCCGTTTTGGATCCGGTTGGCCTCGACCACAGCAGCTTTGGGCCAACGCCGGAGGTGACAAAAAATGTTGCCAAGGCTTTTATGTGGACGCTCGATGGGCGCACCTTTCCGGCACCGACGTTTGAATTGGGTATAAGCCCGGCGGGCTGCATGTACACAACGGTCGGCGATCTGGGCAGATTTATGAGTACGCTTTTCGCCGGCGGGCGTGGGCTGAACGGCCAGATGCTAAAACAGGTGACGCTCGACCAGATGTGGACGCCGCAATATGCCAAGCCGGGAGAGAAAACGGGATTTGGGATCGGTTTTGGCATCTCGGAGATGGACGGTCATCGTGAGATCAGCCACGGCGGAGCGATCTATGGGTTTGCAACACAGCTAAGTGCTTTGCCCGATGACAAACTCGGCGTGGTCGTGGTGACCACAAAGGATGCTGCAAATGCCGTCACGTCGCGCATCGCCGATATTGCGCTGAAAGCCATGCTCGCCGTGCGTGCGGGCAAGCCGATTCCCGAGCCCGAGAAAACATCGCCGGTCGCACCCGACCGGGCGCAGCTGCTCGCGGGCCGCTACGTGAATGGTCAAAAGGCATTTGACCTGACCGATAGTTCAACGAACCAGCTTTCGATCCTAAGTACCGAGGGCGGATTTCCGGGCGTCCTTAGGTCAAGCGGCAATGATCTGATAGTTGACGGTAAGCTCGCCTTTGGAAAAAAGATCTCTCCGGATGGCGACTCGATCAATATAGATAATGAGGCCTACAAACGAATTGCCGTTCTAAAACCTCCACCCGCTCCCGATAAATTAAAGGGACTGATCGGCGAATACGGCTGGGACCATGACATTCTTTATATCCTCGAAAAAGACGGCAAGCTCTGGGCATTGATCGAATGGTTTGAGTATGACCCGCTTGAGCAAGTTTCCGAAAACGTCTTTAAATTTCCTGATCGAGGTCTCTACGACGGCGAACAGCTCGTATTCACACGCGACAAAAGCGGAAAGGCGACACAGGTCAATGCGGCAAATGTGGTATTCCAACACCGTGACGTTGGACCGGAAGGCGTCGGCCAACTCCACATTAAGCCGCTCAGGCCGGTTCCCGAGTTGCTGAAAGAAGCTCTTGCATCCACGCCGCCGAAAGAGACCGGCGATTTTCGCAAATCCGATCTGGTCGAGGTTGCCAAGCTTGATTCGACAATAAAGCTCGATATCCGTTATGCCGGGACCAACAATTTTCTCGGCAGTGTCTTTTATTCTCAGGCAAGGGCGTTTATGCAGCGTCCGGCGGCCGAGGCCGTTGTGAGGGCTGACGAAAAACTCAAAAAACTTGGATACGGTTTACTGATCCACGACGCATATCGGCCGTGGTACGTGACCAAGGTTTTTTGGGATGCTACGCCTGACGACAAAAAGATCTTTGTCGCCGATCCGTCACAGGGGTCACGCCATAATCGCGGAATGGCTGTCGATATTTCCTTGTACGATCTAAATACCGGCAAACCGATAGAAATGGTCGGCACCTACGATGAAACATCTGACCGGTCATACCCCGATTATCCCGGCGGCACATCGCTACAGCGTTGGCATCGGAAACTGCTGCGAGACGCAATGGAATCCGAGGGATTTACCGTTTACGAGGCCGAATGGTGGCATTTTGATTACAAAGATTGGACGCATTATCCGATCGGGAACGACGTATTTGAGAAGATCGGCTCAGACGGAAATTAATAATATGAACACGACAAAGAAAAGTGATCTCATTTCCCGGCGCGGCTTGCTAAAAGGCATGGCGGTCGCCGGAGCCAGTGTGGTTGCCGCACCGATGCTAAATTTTGACCGCTTTCGCCTGTTTGCGAACTCACCGGCCGAATACTCTGCCCGCGCAATTGGACTGGTCAAGGAATCGACGGTTATCGATATGCTGAGCGTGATGACCCTCGATTTTACCAAGCAGGACAAGTGGTTCAAGGATCCGGAAACATTTACCGCTGCTGATCTACAGCCGTGGAAGGGCTCTGGAATCAATGTCATTCACCCTGCGGTCGGCATGGGCGGAATGACCTCATACCAAAATGTCCTCGAGTTTTTCGCCCAATGGAATGGGTTCATCGCCAGCCACAGTGATGATTTTATGCGGATCGACAGTCCCGACGATTTTGCCCGGGTGAAAAAATCAGGCAAGCTGGGCGTAATTCTCGGCCTGCAAAATTCAGATCAGTATCGCACGCCGAACGACGTCGATTACTTCCGTAATCTCGGTCAGCGTGTGTCACAGCTTACCTATAATTCCCGAAACTTCATCGGCACCGGTTCGACCGAAAGAAACGACTCAGGTATTTCGGATTTCGGCGCCGCGATCATCGCAAGAATGAACAAGGTCGGAATGGCGGTAGATGTTTCGCACTGCGGCGACCAAACGACGCTCGATGCATTTGAGATCTCCAAGTTGCCTGTTCTGATCACTCACTCGAACTGCCGCGTGCTTGCGAATGGCCATCCTCGCGACAAGACCGATGAAGCGATCAAAAAGGTGGGAGCGGCCGGCAGTGTGATGGGTATTTCGGGCGTGCGAATGTTCGTCAAAAACGCCGAGCCGACATCCATCGAAGACGTTCTTAACCACTACGACCACGTGCGCGACCTTATCGGCCCCGATCATATTGGAGTCGGCAGCGACATAGATCTTTACGGGTATGACGCTATGCCGCCGGAACTGAATAAGCAATTACGCGCGAGTTACAAGGGCAGCTACGGATTCCGCGACAAGATCGATATCGAGGGACTGAATCATCCAAAACGAATGTACGACCTGACCGAAGGCCTCATCCGCCGCAAGTACACCGATGCGGATATAAAGGGAATTCTCGGCGGAAATTTTGAACGCGTTCTTAAACAGATCTGGACGGTTTGATCTTTATTAAGATCTTTATTTGCAATAATTGGCCCCGTGAATCCGCACGGGCGATCAGGAGAGATATGAAATTACGTTCCATCATAAGTGTAGCAATTCTTTCGTTTATTTTGTCGGCGGGCATGCAGAGCCTTTACGCTCAGGCGCCTTTTCCGGGTTTTGACGACTATGTCAATAAAGCCATGAAGGATTGGGAAGTTCCCGGCATGGCGATCGCCATCGTCAAAGACGACAAGGTTGTCTTTGCCAAAGGTTATGGACTGCGCGAAATGGGCAAAACCGCACCGGTCGACGAACATACGATCTTTGCCATCGGCTCGTCGTCAAAGGCGTTCACGGCCACGTCGATCGCTATGCTGGTCGATGAAAAAAAGCTCAAGTGGGACGATCATACCTCGCAGTATTTACCGAGCTTTCAACTTTTTGATCCGTATGTAACGCGCGAAATGACCGTTCGCGATCTGCTGACGCACCGTATCGGACTGGAACGCGGCGATCAGCTTTGGTACGCCACTGCATATAGCCGCGATGATGTCTTACGGCGTATTCGATATTTGGAGCCGTCGTCAAGCATGCGGTCAAAATTCGGCTATCAAAATATTATGTTCCTCGCGGCCGGACAGATCATTCCATCCGTAACCGGCAAATCGTGGGATGACTTTTTAACCGAACGAATCTTCACACCGCTCGGAATGAAGGACACCAATACGACCATCAGGACGCTTTCCCAGTCCAACGACGTCTCGACGCCGCATCAGAAAGTTGACGGTAAACTGCAGCCGGTCGCCTGGCGGCTGATCGACAATATCGGCCCCGCCGGCTCGATAAACTCAAATGTCGTTGATATGGCCCAATGGTTGCGGCTGCAGCTCGGAAACGGCAAGTATGAAGGCAAGCAGCTCGTCAGCGCCGCCAGTTTAAACGAGACCCATACACCGCAAACGGTCATTCGACGGGAAGGGCCATATACGATATTTTACCCGGATGCCCATTTTTTCAGCTATGGAATGGGCTGGTTTTTAAGCGATTTCCGCGGCAAGAAACTAGTCGAGCACGGCGGTGCGATCGATGGAATGAGGGCGGAAGTGGCGATGATCCCGGAAGCAAATGTCGGCATCGTGATCCTTACGAACGTTGGCGGAACGCTTCTTCCTCAATTCCTGAGCTATCGAATCTTTGACGCATATATGGGCCAGCCCGTTCGCGATTGGCAGGCCGAGGCACTTCCAAAAATACAGGCGCTCGAAAAGCAGGGTGCCGCCGCCCAGGAAAAGGCCCTAGCAGAAAGAGTAATGGGTACGAAACCGTCGCTCGACCTTAAGGAATATGCGGGAAAATATAACAGCGAAATGTATGGCGACGCCGAGATCAAATTCGATGGCGGCAAGCTAACGGCAGAATTCGGACCGTATTTTAACGGTGACCTTGAGCACTGGAATTACGACACTTTCCAGGTTAAGTGGCATGATGCGGTCGAAGGCAAGGGGTTCATGCAGTTCAGCCTGAACGCCAGAGGCAAGGTCGATTCGGTTGATTTCGGCGGCATGGGTAAATTTAAGCGGATGCCCGACAAGGTAAATTAACTAAAGATCTAGATTGGTTCTCAGGGAGTATTTTTATGTTCAACAGAATTTTTACTACAAGCTTTCTAACGACGGCGCTCGTCATTGGTTTGTTATTCACCTCGGACGCGGCAGCTCAAGGCGGTCCCGCGTCGCCGCTGACGAATGATCAGATAACGGCGAAAGTCAATGAATATATGGATGCGGTCCTTCGCGTTGACGGCTTTAGCGGCACGATTCTTGTTGCCCGTGACGGAAAGCCGATAGTAAGCCGTGGCTATGGTATGGCAGATATCGAACTTAATGTGCCAAATGCTCCGGATTACGTCTTTCGCCTCGGTTCCGTGACAAAACAATTTACCGGAATGTCGATAGCGATGCTGCAGGAACGCGGCAAGCTGAGTGTGAGCGATCCGATGTGCAAGTACATATCGGATTGTCCTGATGCATGGAAGCCGATAACGATCAACCAGCTTCTGAGACATACGTCGGGCGTGACAAACTATACCGCATTTCCCGATTTTGCCCGAACGACCGTTCTGCCAACGACGACAGCCGAAATGGTTGAAAAATTAAAGAAGCCACCGCTCGATTTCGAACCGGGAGCAAAGATGTCCTACAGCAATTCCGGCTATTTCCTGCTCGGCGTGATCATCGAAAAGGCCTCGGGCAAAACTTATGCTGATTTTCTACAGGAAAATATCTTTACGCCGCTCGGCATGAAGCAAACGTATTACGATGACCCGCTTAAGATAATAATGCATCGCGCCGCCGGCTATCAGAAGCAGGCCGGGAAGATCATTAACTCCTCGTACACGGACATGTCCGTTCCGTACGCAGCTGGTTCGCTTGCATCGACCACGGGCGATCTACTCATCTGGGATCAGGCACTTTATACGGAAAAACTCGTTTCCAAAAAATCATTAAATGAAATATTTACGCCGGAAAAGGGCGACGCGGGCTACGGCTATGGCTGGGGAATCGGCAAGAAATTTGGCCATAATTCGATCTCGCACGGCGGCGGCATTTATGGTTTTGCAACTGATATATCGCGTTATCCAGACGATAAGGTGACGGTCATTGTTTTGAGCAATATTCAGTCTTCACCTTCGGGGCAGATCAGCAGCAATCTTGCAGCGATCGTCTTTGGAGCGGCTTACGAGATACCAAAAGAGCGGAAATTTATTTCGCTCGATGCAAAAACCCTGGAAAGCTATGTCGGCGAATACCAGATAGGCCCGAACATCGTGGTCGCAATTACGCTCGAGGAAGGCAAGCTGATGGGCCAACTCGGGGGACAGTCAAAATTTTTACTTTTGCCGGAATCCGAGACTGAACTTTATTCCAAGGATGTGAATGCGCAATTTGTCTTCACAAAAGACGACAAAGGAAACATAACGGGATTCACCTTAAAGCAGGGCGGCGGAAATACGCCGGCGAAGAAAATCAAATAGGATATGTGCGGACGCTCCGCAACCAACGACGCTCCATAAAACTCAGGAGAAAACAATGCGAATAACAGCGGCTTTGATGATCTTGTGGATGACCATTCCATCGTTCGTACTCGGACAGGTTCCAAAGACTCCGAATATTTCGACAAAGCCGGAGACATCACAACCTACCGCCGAAACCAAGGAAACGGGCCGGGCTGAATTGACGGCTGCAGACGCCGAGGCCTTTCTCGACGGCGTAGTGCCGTTGCAGCTTGCCCGCGAGGACATTGCCGGAGCGACAGTTGCGATCGTTAAAGACGGAAAAGTGCTGTTTGAAAGAGGCTATGGTTACTCCGATGTTGCGGCAAAAAAGCCGGTGGTTGCAAACGAGACGCTTTTTCGTCCGGGTTCGATCTCAAAGCTCTTTGGCTGGACGGCCGTAATGCAATTGGTCGAGCAGGGAAAACTCGACCTTGACCACGATGTAAATGAATATATCGACTATAAAATCCCGGACGCCTTTGGAAAACCGATCACGCTGAAGAATTTATTGACACATACTCCGGGTTTCGAAGAATCGATAAAAGACCTCATTACGTTCAAGCAAGATAGCCCCGATCTTGGCCAATATCTTAAAACGCACATTCCTCGGCGAATTTTCGCTCCCGGCACGGTTCCGGCGTATTCGAATTACGGTGCTTCCCTCGCCGGTTATATTGTCGAACGCGTTTCCGGCCAGCCCTTCAACCAATATTTGGAAGAGCACATCTTTAAGCCACTCAATATGGGCCATTCAACATTCGCTCAACCGCTGCCCTCCGCTCTTGCCGGCAATATGTCGCTGGGTTACACGATCGCATCCGAAAAACCGCTGCAGGCATTCGAGGTCGTCACGCCATTTCCCGCCGGCAGTCTAAGCAGTACCGCAGACGATATGTCGCGATTTATCCTCGCTCATCTTCAGAATGGACGGCTGGGTGATGTCCAGATACTGAAGCCTGAAACGGCGCAATTGATGCACAGTCGCCTGTTTGGCTTGGATCCGGCGGCGAATGCGATGGCCTATGGGTTTTACGAAGAAAGTCGAAACGGACACCGCATCGTTGGACACGCCGGCGACACTGGTGCGTTTCACAGTGATCTGCATCTGCTATTGGACTCGGGTGTGGGATTCTTTGTTTCTTACAACAGCGCCGGACGCGGACAGGTCTCGCCGCGAACGATACTTTGGGAAGCGTTTCTCGACCGCTATTTTCCATTCTCTCCGCCAACAGTTGCCGCCACTGACAGTTCCAAACAAGACGTAGCAGCAGTCAGCGGAACCTACGAATCCAGCCGCCGTGCCGAAGGATCATTTTTTAAAGCATTCTCTCTCCTTAGCGAGGCGACCGTCGGGCCCACAGAGGACGGCATGATCCAGGTCGACGCCCTGCTGGCGCCTAACGGCAAACCTAAACGCTGGCAGGAAATAGCTCCAATGCAGTTCCGTGAGGCGGGCGGACAGGACGTTCTTGTTTTCAAACCCGATGAGAACGGCCGGATGCAGATGATCATCCCTTACCCGTTTATGACGTTTCAAAAAGTCGGACTATGGCAGAACAGCAAGTTGATGCTGCCGATCCTGGTGGTCTCGCTCATTGTAATGCTGCTTACACTCGTCCTTTGGTTTGTTGCCTGGCTCGTTAGGCGGCACTACGGCGGCAAATTGGAGCTGATACGCATCGAATGGTGGCTGCGGATTGGCGTTCGAGCTGTTTTTGCAGTCGCGTTGATCTTCTTGGTCGCAATGGTCGGGCTACTCGCGTACGCTATTTCGAATCTGGACTTTCTGAGTGATGCCGGCGTCATTTGGTTCCAGCTCGCCCAGGGAATAGGCGTTATCGCCGCGATCGGTACACTGCTTGTCTTTTTCCACACGATCTACGCCTGGCTGAGTAAGCGATACCGCATTTGGGGCAAACTCCAGGCGACGGTTTTTGCGCTCGCCTGTCTCGGTTTCCTCTGGTTCGTTTTTGCCGGACATTTACTATTTATCACATCGAGTTTTTAATATGACTACTCTCAATTTACAAAAACTGGACCTTCGTGAGATCGAATTGCCACTCAAAGCTCCCTTTGAGACCAGTTTCGGGACGACCTTTCAACGCCGCATTCTGATAGTTCGCGTCTTTGATCGTGACGGTGCGGTCGGCTACTCCGAATGTACCGCGCCGGAAGAGCCGTTCTTCAACCACGAAACCATCGATACCGCCTGGACGATCATCACCAGGTACGTTGCCCCGCTGCTCGCAAAGGCTAATGTTGGCCAGGCCGAAGACGTAGCGCGGGCGCTGGCACCTATCCGTGGTAATCGCATGGCGATCGGTGCCGTTGAAACCGCCATCTGGGAATTGGAATCGAAAATTGCGGGCAGACCGCTCTGGCAGCATCTTGGCGGAACGCAGGCGGAAATTAAATGCGGCGTTTCGATCGGGCTTCAGCCGTCAACCGATATTCTGCTTGAAAAGGTAACGCGCGAGGTTGAGAGCGGCTATCAGCGGATCAAGCTGAAGATCAAGCCCGGACAAGACATCGAGCTGGTCAGGACGATTCGAAACGCATTTCCCGACATACTGCTTTCGGTCGATGCAAACTCCGCCTATAGGCTCGACCGAGACCTGGATCTGCTAATGCAGCTCGACGATTTCAATCTGTTGATGATCGAACAGCCGCTTACCGCAGGCGACATTGTTGACCACGCCAAACTGCAGCGGCAGCTGAAAACGCGCATTTGTCTTGATGAATCGATCACATGTCTCGCCGACGCTAAACACGCTCTTGAACTCGGATCTTGCCGGATAATCAATATCAAGCTTGGCCGAGTCGGCGGACACTCGGAGGCGCGCGCCATCCAGGCCTATGCCGCTGAACAGAACATCCCCGTTTGGTGCGGAGGAATGCTGGAAAGTGGCATAGGACGAGCACACAACATTGCCATGTCAACACTGCCCGGCTTCATCCTTCCCGGTGACGTTTCCGCATCTGCCAGATATTGGAACGAAGATATTATCATTCCGCCGGTCGAGGTCAGCAATAGCGGAACTATCGTCGCCCCCGTCTCGCCTGGCATCGGCTACGCAATAAACGAGAGCCTCGTCGAGACACTTGCGACAAGAAAAGAGAGCTACGATATGAGTGCTGGTTAGATTGCTTATCGACGGCAACTTTTGGCTTTTTATCCCAAAGCTCGCATCGGCATTTGGCAGTCCTAAACGCACTTATCAACCTTTTGTAGTCTGGAATTCAAAGTTGTGCAACGCATTATGAGATGCGCTATCGAATGGTCAAGAACTCGAATGTGGCAGGAGCCCGAAGCTCCATCTTCTTCCCGAGGTTAAAAGAAAGTGAATTTGTTTGAATTTGCGGAGTGTCAATGTTTGATGAGACCGGCGTCAGCGCAAGACTTTGAGCGTGACCTTAAGACACAGAACTCGACGAAAG
>JBBRSH010000064.1:0-24496 GCA_038245555.1 Pyrinomonadales bacterium
TATTGGGTTATCGGACCAACTGTTTTACCGCCGTTGACAAAGGTCGTGTACTGACCTCAGGTACCCGCGAGGGAAGTGGTCATCGCCAGGAATATGCACGCAAGAACTGAGATCGCAACCGATGCTAATTTGCAAAGGATCGGTCGAGTGCCCGTTTTTGTTGAAAAAAAAGAATAGAATTTCATGGTGGTTGCCTCCAATCATGTTTCGAAACCGTCGCGAAATTGACCGCGACATTATTGTTTCTTCGGGATCAAGGTTACTCCGGGAGGCTCAAAATGTCCTTGGAAAATCTTCCTAGTTTTTTCCTAAATTTCTCCGAGACCGAAATGAAAGGTGGAGAGAAACATTCCTAAACCTTCAGATCGTTTCATCTCGACGTCGATGAGCGGCGATGGATACACGACGACGTAGCCGTTCCGCTGACACGAAGGCGTTTGAAGTGTTGTCGGTTTTAGTCAAGCAAGGCCGTCACGGGGTCGAAAATGAAGAGCAGATGCGACTGGTTTTGTCCGGATTCGTTTCTCGAAGAGACAAATCTTAGCCGAATAGTTCATACCCGGCGCAACGCACTGGCGACGACGGTAATAAGAAAGTCTTATCGGAAAAATGGGGTCAGACTTTCAATCGTGCAATCTTACTTCCTGAAGATTTTGCCGCTACAAGTGATGCGGTCCGGGTCGGAGACTTAGGCTGGGCAGCAAAGATCCTGGTCGCAAACGGTCTCAAACGATTTCGTGATAATGTTCGTTCGCCATCTACTTGAACTTACAGCCGTGTTTAATCACTCACGGGTGATAGGCTGACGGGACCGGGATGTCTGTGCTGATGCCGAATTGTTGTGACGAAAAGCCTGATGCTGAACCGTTGAGGTACCATGTGCCATTTCTATAAACGGCAATATCGTCTATGCCGTCGCCGTCATAGTCTCCCGGCACCGGAATGTCGCCGGTCGCTCCGAATTGGGTAGTCGTAATTCCGCCATCGAGGCTTCTAACGATGTACCAGGTTCCTGTCGATGGGCGGAAGACGGCAACGTCGTCCTTGCCGTCGCCGTCGTAATCGGCGGGAACGAGGATGTCCGTCGCAAGCCCCCATTGGACTGAAACGGGATTTTGCGAAGGTGTGCCCGAGGCGTTGTTCATGAGCCAGGTTTGAGTGCTTGGCCGAAATAGAGCAAGATCCGCCTTTCCGTCACCGTTGAAATCCATAACCATCGGGATGTCCCCTGATGATCCAAACAGCAGTGAGTCCGCAGATTGAGTTTGGCTCTTAAATATCCACCATGTAGTAGTCGATGGGCGGTAGACAGCGATGTCGATCTTGCCGTCACCGTCATAGTCACCCGGCATCGGAATGTCACCCGGAAGGCCCCACGCATAACCACTCAAAGTGAATCCGTTACTATTGAGTATGTAAAAGTCGGCGACGTAGTCAGTGGCAGTCGGCCGCCACACGGCATAGTCGGCCTTGCCATCACCATCGTAATCGCCAGGGATGATCGTATCTGTTGAAACTCCCCATTTCACGACTGCGAAACCGGCTGTCGACTGGTTGAGATACCAGTTGCCATCCGAGGGCCGAAAGACCGATAGGTCGCTCTTGCCGTCACCGTCAAAGTCGGCGCGTGATCGGAATTGAACGGCGGCACAGGTAAAACTCGTGGTGAATTGCACGTCGTCGATATTTATGCCGGTTGACGGGACCGAGTCGTCCGACGCCATCCGCCAGCGAAGTTTGATATTCTGGCCGTTTGCCGCGGCAGGCAAATTGACAACCGTATCTATGTATCCACCCGCAGATGTACCAGTCCAGGCCGACCGGCCGCCGAGCGGGTTGTTGTGAGCCGTGCTGATCAAGTTGTTGTAGCCACCGGATTGGAACGAACCACCGGCATCCAGTATGTCTAAATACGAACCGGCTCCTATCTTAATTTCGAGCACCGCGCCATCAAAGGTGTTTTCCGTCACGTACTTATTCTTAAATTTGACTTGAGCGTAGATCGAGCCAATCGCGATCGAGGGTGACTCAAGCGAGGAAATACTGACCATCGACGGATCATTGGCGAACGCGGAATTCGGAGCCGAACTTGGCCCGGTCGCCGTGGTTACCCATGTAATACCGTTCGTCCCCTCGTCTTGTGTCGATATCCACGTCGCCGGAATTGCGGGAGCCGTCACACCGTCAAAATTTTGGGTCGTTGTGATAACAGGCGTCCCGACGGTAAAACTGCGAGTCCCGGGTGTTTGGTCGCCGGCATCGCTGGTAACGTTTATCGTGACCGTCTGACTTGCACCGCAGACGTCACTCGCGGGAACCGTAAAGGGTACCTGGCCATTAACGGTCGCGTTGTTGGCTATCGTTCCAAAGTTGACACTCTGCCCGCCATTTACACTTACCTGGACATTGTTGATGGTTAGGCCAGTATTTGGGTTTGTTACGGCTATATTCAAAAGAACGTTTTCGCCCGGTTCGGGGACACCGTTGTTATTGCCGACGGAGTCGGTAACCGAGAAAGGATTTGCCACTATGACGTTCGGTTTATCAAACGACTCGGTCGCGACCGTACCTGTATCCGCGGCGGTGAAGCCCATACCGCGAATTCGAAAGCCTTCTCTTACATCGGCCACGTCGGCTGCTGCTTCCGGACCAAACGAACTGGCCGTCGCCGCGGAGATCAATGCATTGCGTGACGCGATAAAATTCGGATTATTGGGCGAGAGCTTCATTGCGTCGGTATAGAGCTGCATTGTCTTAAGCGTACCGGCAGCGGTTCCAAGGCGGGTTGCCAATTTTGCCCAAACCTCGATGCCCGCCATCGCCCATATTTCACCTGCATTGTGGACCTCGGTCGCAGAGTTGCAATTAATGAGTGGGCTGCACGGAAACGCTCCGTCCGTCGCGGTCACAGTATTAAGATCGCCAAAGGTCAATGGATTGTAAGGCCGGTTATTTGGACCGCCGGTCACGGATTTGATCGCATAGGGAAAGCGTCGAATGCCGTAGAAGTAATTTTGAGTAAAGGTCGTCACGCCGCAGCACTTATAAGTCACATAGCTTCCGGTTGTAAAAATAGAATCGACCGGCTCCGTCGGATCGACCGTCAGAAGGAATGCGTACAGATCGGACCAGCCTTCGCCGCTGCCTCTTGCCCGGGTTGAGGATAGGCCGACCGCATTACCAATAAGACGCTCTGAGAGTCCGTGCGTGTGCTCGTGGAAAACCACCTCCGCATCCAGACTTCCGTCGCGCGCCGGAGCTGAGCCGTTCGTGAACAGATACATTCGCATGCGCCCGCGTCCACCATCGGCGGGAGTGTTAAAGTCCGCGTTATTCGTGCTGTTAAAGTCCTGTGCCTCAGCGAATACGCGATCGTTCGCGTTACCGCCGCGACCAAAATTGTCGTTCTGAAAGTTTCGTGCCGCTTCCGTAAAACCGACCTGGTAGAGAGCGTCGTGGTACCTGTTATTTAGGTAGAAGAGATTGGTGACGACGCCGTTGCGGAACGCAGATCCAGTCACGGCATCGCCGCCTTCGATTCCGCCCGTGACATTGCTGGGAATGTACGAGAAGTTAAATACACGGCCCGTCCCGTTTGCCTTTCCATTTGGGTCGATGCCATCTGGACTGACAATATCGAGCCCAGCCTCAACTGCGTTTCCGTCGGTCCATCCATCGACTCCGTTCGTGCCATCCGTCATCCAGCCGAGGTTGTTGAATGAAAGCGGCCCTTCGTTTCCGATCAGCGTTACGTTTGTTCTCAAACCCAAAGGTGCCTGGATCTCACCGCTCGGGTCGCTTGGGCCGGGTGACATAGGGGCCGCGCTGTTCATCGCTTTTCCTAAGTTTGTCGTGGCCGAGTATACATTATAGGTTGCTGGCTGGGTCTGATCACTCGTTAGGTTTTTTCGCCAGAGGACCGTTCCGGACTTAGCGTCGACAATGACGTAATAGGAACTGGCTGTTCCCCATATCAAAACTCTCCACGCCGGGACCGCGACGCCCGGTTCGGTCGGAAAATACATTTTCTCGGCCGTGTTGTCGAAATCGCCGCCGCTTCCAAATCGAATTGTTTGATCGGTAGACGCCGCGGTATTGGGGGCAGTATCAATGGCTCTCAATTCCGAACTTACATTTGCGGCCGCGGTCTTTAAGGCCGTTACCGGATCGCCGAAGTCCGTCGAAAGGGTCTGGTAGTCGAGGCCCGGCGCAAGATTATTGATGACACGGATCATCTCGCCATTTTTGGTGAAGCCTGCCTTAACCGTCCCGCGAAAAACCGGTAAGCCGTTGATCTCCTGATCGAGTTCGACGAACGAGAGATTACCGTCGGGGTTGGTATAATCTGCCGCAACTCGGAGACTGTCGATCTGACCGGCGGTTGTTCCTACCAAACTGTTGTTTTCTTTTAGAAAGTTAAGAAGGATATCCGAATGTCTGCCGCCTTTGGCAAAAGCCGGCTTCGTAAGGAACGTCCGGCTGCCCCAAACATCCGGGCCAATGACCTCAGGAGTTCGGATATCGGAATTGTACTCGACCTTGATGTTTGGAATGCGTGCGCGAAGAGCTTCTTCCCCGCGAGTAAATCCGTTGCGGATCTCATCGACGACCTCGGAGCCTTTACCCGCGGTCTGGCGAAATTCTGCTAACTTACTTTCCGTTCCCTTTTGCGGATTTTCGCGGATGTCAAAATTTTCGACCGCTGGTTTCGCCCCTGCCGTGCGCTCGAACAACCCTTTTTTCATCCCGGCTTTGGAGCTGGAAAATAATGGTCCCACGATAAGAATGGCCGCCACTCCTAAAACGCAAAAAATGGCCGCTATACGCCAGCGAATTTCACCACCGAATCGTCCTGTCATTTACCATCCTCCAGAATGTGGTCCAAAGATACTTTTCTAATTTCGCGGTACTCGTTGCCCGAAGTACTCGAGCACTTCAAGGTAAGACAAAGCAGAAGCTAGTATTAATATACTAGGAAACAGGGCATGGATTCCACAATACTTTTTTTGCGGGTAAAAAGAGATCAGCCCGTCGGCGGGCTGATCAGGGCAATCTATTGTAAATCGATTTGAAAAAGGGCGATAAGTCACATGATCGATAAATGAACTCACTATCGTCCGGAGAAATGCCGACCCTCGCCGCTATGGAATATATTTTTTCTGAATCGGAACATCCGATCCGACGCCGAACGAGACTGCAGAAAATCCCGCCGTCGAACCATTCAAATACCAGGTTCCTGACCTAAAAACGGCGATGTCGTACTTGCCGTCTCCATCATAGTCCCCCGGAACCGGAACGTCCTGGTTCGTACCAAATTGGACCGCGACGAATTGTCCGTTGCCGCTGTTCAACCTATACCATGTTCCATCCGACGGCCTGAAAACCGCGACGTCCAGTTTGCCGTCGCCATCATAGTCAGCCGGGACGGGCAGGTCCGTGCTGAGGCCGAATGGAACAGCGATAAATTGCGATGTCAAACTGTTCATTCGATACCAGGTGCCATTGGATGGCCGGTAAACAGCGAGATCGGCTTTGCTGTCGCCGTCATAATCGCCCACGACCGGGAGGTCGCCGTTCTGGCCAAACTGGACGCCATTCACCTGCGAATTCGAGCTGTTGATCCAAAACCACGTGCCCGATGACGGACGCCAGACCGCAATGTCGGTTTTTCCATCCCCGTCAAAGTCGGCGGCCTGCGGAATATCGTTTGCTGTTCCAAACTGGATCGCGGAACCCGTGCCGTCGCTGCTGTTTTGGCGATACCAAGTGCCGTTAGACGGACGCCACACCGCCGTATCCGCTTTTCCATCGCCGTCAAAATCGCCCGGCGTCGGAATATCGGTAGAGATGCCAAAATGGAGTGAAACAAATCCGGCTGTCGATCTGTTTATATACCAATTCCCATCAGACGGACGGTAGACCGAAACATCCGATTTATTGTCACCGTCGAAATCGGCTCGCGGTTTGATCCCCGTCACAACAGGACTCTGGACGTTGATCCCGTTCGATGTTCCTGTTACCTGGGTATTCGTATCCGTTCCGGTGATCGTCCGGGTGCCGGGCGTCATCATAGTCGCACTAAAGTTGCCGATACCATTTGTCAACGCAATGTCTCCAGGCAAGGTGGCCGAGCCGTCCGTCGATGTGAAATGCATCGTACCCGAATAGCTCGGTACCGTGTTGTTCAACTGATCCTGTGCCGTGACCGTGAAGTTGAACGCCGTGCCAGTCGTCGCCGTCGGCGGGGCACTGACCGCAAAGTGGATCGACGGAGCGAAAGTGCACACATAGTTGCCGAGAACCTGCACCGAATCGATGTTCCAGCCGCCGTTCGCCGGTGCAACGCTGGCGTCCGTGCCAAAGCGCCATCTAAATCGGACCATTTGCCCCGCCGCCGAAGGCGGAAGCCGAACAGTCGTCTTTATATACCCGTTTGAGTTACCCCACCAGGCATTACGTCCGGCAAGCGGGTTCGTCGTTGTGCCGCCCGGCCCAGGCGTGGACAAGGCTCCTGTGTAACCATTTTGCAGAAAGGTTCCGCCCGCGTCAGAAATATCAACGTATGAACCGTTATTGCCGATGCTGATCTCCAACACTCCACCATCCCAGGTGGGCTCGGTATTAAATTTATGCCAGAAGGAAAGTTGGGCTGCGGCCGCACTAATAAAAACGGCCCGCGATGTCAGATCGGTGTCTCCGCCCTCCGTCGCTGGACAGCCTGAAGCACAACTGGGAAGATCAGCGGCAAAAGCTGAATTTGTTCCGGAAAATGCGTCGCCTGCAACGGTTTTAAAAGCTATCGGCAGATATCGGGATGTGGCGAACCATTGGGAAGGAAAATTCGGAACCGTAACAGTGTCAAATGTCTCGGCCATATTCTCGGTCAGGGCACCAACTACAATTGTCCGTGTGAAAGTTGCAGGTCCGAGGCTGCTGTTGATATTGAATGTTACGGTTATCGTTCCTCCGCATGTGCTCCCGGCGGGCACCGTGAAGGCGACTGACCTGGATACAGCGGCTCCATTCGCGATCGTTCCGTACGTTGCCGATCCGCCGCCAACCATCTGCAGCGTGACGCCGGTCGCGGCATTGCCGGTCGAGTTCGAAAGCGGGATCGTTAAGGTGACCGGTTCTCCGGGTTCAGGAAATCCGTTGTTATTTCCGGTCGGATCTGTGACGGTAATATCCGGTGTCTGATAAAGGTTCGGAAGGTCAAACGCCTCGGTAACACGTGCGTCACCGTTTCCCGAACCGAGTTGTTGAACGCTGGCGCTATATCCTAGGCCGCGGATCGCAAATCCGCTCCAAACGTCCGCAACATCTCCCGCAACGCCACCATTTTGTGCGGCGACGATCATCGCGTCTCGTGCCGAAACAAATGTCGGTGCCAACGGAGAGAGTTTCATGCCATCGGTCGCAAGCTGCAGAGCCCGCCGGTTGCCGGCGGCCCAACCAGTACGAGTGATCATCTTTGCCCGGACTTCCCACAGGGCCGAAGCCCAGATCTCGCCCAGATTGTGGACCTCATCCGCGGTTCCGGAACCGTAAGGCCCGCGGTTGAACGCACCGTCAGAGACGTCTAGTGTCGTTTGATCGACGTCGCCAAACGTTAGCGGGTTATAGGGCTTACCATTTGCACCGGTAAATGCCTTAACCGCCAAAGGGAATCGCCTTATCCCATAAAAATAATTCGAGGTGAAGCCCGCGAATCCCTTATACGTGTCATATCCTCCGATCGTATAAATGCCGTTGATCGGATCATTTAACTGCGATAAGAGTGATGCGGCATAAAAATCGGACCAGCCTTCGCCAAGCCCCTTGGACATATTTATCGAAAGGCCGCTGCTGTTGCCATGCAGCCGATTCGACAGGCCATGTGTGAGCTCATGCATCACAACCGTAGCGTCGAGATCTCCATCGATCCGCGGTGAAGCTCCGGTCCAGAGATACATCTGCATTCTTCCACGAGTTCCGTCAGCCGCCGTGGAAAAGTTTGCGTTATTGACACCCGAGGAATCCTGAGCCTCCGCGCGAAGTCGATCGCCGGCCACCCCGCCGTTCAGAAAGTTATTATCCTGAAAATTGCGGTTCTGTTCGTTAAAACCTAGTCGATATGTTTCGTCGTGAAAATAGTTGCAAATATAGAATAGCTGAGTGATGGAGCCCTGTTGATAAGCGCTGCCGGGCCAGGTCTGAGTCGTCGGTACCGGCTCGTCGCCTGTATTTGTATTCGGATTGAAGGGGCTGAAGGAACCCGTAAAATTGCGTGTTGGACTGATGGCTTCACCATTTTGGTCTACGCCGTCTACGCCGTCGCGGTCGAGACCCGCCTGGACAGCGTTACCGTCGGTGACCGTAATTCCGTCCGGTATCCATCCGTTTTCATTAAATGTGTACGGAGCTTCATTTCCGATGCGGGAAACGTTGACCGGGTTCAGCAGGGTGCCTTGCGATCCGTTAATGTTCAAAGGGCCAGGCTGACCGCTCAAAGTGTACGGAAATGGACTATCCGCAACATTTACCATTGCGGATGAATTAGTATAAACGCGGTACGTTGACGCCTGCGATTGATCGTCAGTAATGTTTTTTCGCCAGAGCATCGTACCGGATCTGGCGTCGACAATGACATAAAACGCGTTGACGGGCTGCCAGATCAAGACGCGCCACGCTGGAACCGCTACACCGGGTTCAGTGGGGAAATACATCTTTTCGGCCGTTGTTGCCGAATCTCCCTTACCGAACGTAGTCCTGGTCTCGCTTGTGAGAGACTCATTTCTGCTCAGATCGAGTTTCGAAGCATCGTTGTTAATATATCCGGCTGCCGACTGTACAGCCGACAGCGAGTCACCGAAGTCTGACGAGACGGCTGCAGGATCGATCCCCGGAGCAAGGTTGTTTATGACCCGTACGATCTCGCCGTCCTTTGTAAATCCTGCCTTGACCTCGCCTCGAAAGACGGGAATTCCGTTGATCTCCTGATCAAGTTCAACAAACGACAAATTTCCATCTGGATCTGACGCGTCCGCGAACAGCTTTAGATCATCGGCCTGAGCGGAATTTATGCCTATGAGATTGGCATTGTCCTTGAGAAAATCACGCAAAATTTCGGATCGTTTCGCGGATGACGCCTTAGTGAGAACCGCACGGCCCTTCTGCACGTCCGGCCCGATCACTTCCGGGGTGACAATGTCGGTATTGTAATCTACCCTTAAAGTCGGTACGCTGCGACGCAGTTTGGCTTCGCCTTTTACAAAAACGTCACGAAGATCCGCGACTTTGAATGCACTCAGGCCTGTCACCTGCCTCATTCCGGCTACTGTTTCTATGGCAGACTTATCCGATCGAATGTCGTAATCGGGCAATTCGGCGACCTGAGCCTCCGTCCGAACGACAAGGCCTTTAGACGCTGCGGTATGCGTCTCAAATCGGAAGACAAATGCGGTAATAATGGCTGCCGCGGCGAGCAGGAGGAGGGCAGACCGGTTACCGTAGTTTAGTTTTGAGCTTACCTTCATTTAATACACTGCCAATTTTGGTTGATCGATCGCAGAATGACCTATTTAATAAACTCGAAATACGGACAAAAAACCAGTAAAATCAAGCTTTTGCCGCGAAGTGTCGCATTATTTTCAGTTACGCATACGAAAATATGGAAGCAAGCTATTGCGGATGTACAATTTTTATCCCTTTCGCCTGCCTAAGTCAATGATGTTATCCATCAGTTTATCGTGATTATTTGCTATGAACGACGTAAAAAAAGATAAGATCTTCGGCCCCGGTGGCCTCATCTCACAGAGTCACGAAAACTACGAATATCGCGAGGGACAGGTGCGCATGGCGAACGAGATCGCGGTTGCATTTGAATCAAAAAAACATCTGATCGTAGAGGCCGGAACCGGGACCGGCAAAACCCTGGCTTATCTGATACCGGCGATCGCGGCTTCGATAAAGCTCAAGAAAAGGATAATTATATCGACTGGAACAAAGAATTTACAGGAACAGCTGATGGAAAAGGACATCCCTTTTCTTCAAAAGGCCCTGCCGGCAAAATTCTCGGCGGCCTATATGAAAGGCCGGTCAAATTATGCATGTCTTTACCGGATCAACAAGTCGGACAACCAGCCGATCCTTGACGGCATGGACCAAATGGATAATTTTAATGAGGTTCGTCAATGGGTCCGTGAAACGGCGACGGGCGACCGGGCCGAACTGACCTATCTTCCGGAAAATCTGTCGTTTTGGAACCGCATCAACGCCAAGGGCGACACGTGCATCGGCCAGAAATGTCCTGATTTTGAACCCTGTTTTATCACGCGCATGCGGAGCGGGGCGGATGCTGCGGATATCGTGATCGTCAATCACCACTTATTTTTCGCCGATCTGAATGTCCGCGGAAACCAGTTTGGTAAAGTGATACCGGATTACGGCGCCGTGATCTTTGACGAGGCTCACCTGATCGAAGATATAGCGGCGGACTATTTTGGTGTGCAGGTCTCCAATTTTCAGATCGACGAACTAGCCCGTGATGTATCCGATCTGCCGATCTCGGATGCGATCGTCGTGGCTGGCCTGACCAAGCTTTCCGCAAAGGTGATCGGTCTCGCGGACCAGTTTTTGATCAGGTTTACCAAGGCTCGCGGCAGCGAAGGCCGGTTCCCGCTGTTAACGGACGAATTCGAAACGCGAGGCAGCGACGGCGAAACTCATTCGACCCCACTGGGCGAAGCGTATCAGGTTCTCGACGAGGCGTTAGCCAGAATGGAAACCGACGCTGACATATTTTCGGAAAAATTGCCCGAGGCCGAAAGCGTTGTGAAGCGCGTAAAACAGGTGCGTTCCGACCTGAGCTTTATCGTAAAACAAGCGGACCGAAATTATGTCCACTGGCTCGAACTCCGGGGCCGCGGCGTCTTTCTCCAGGCTTCGCCCGTCGACGTTTCGTCACTGCTCAAGGAGAAGCTGTTCGATAAGGTCGATACATGTATTTTGACCTCCGCAACGCTTTCGTCCAATGGCAGCTTCAATTTTATCCGCGACCGCCTCGGGCTTGACCGAGAAAAAACAAACACGCTTGTCGCACATTCGTCGTTCGACTACGAGAATCAGGCGATTGTTTATCTGCCAAAGTCCATGCCCGACCCGCGGTCGCCCGAGTTCACGCAGTTTGCCGCCTCCGAGATAGTCAAGATCGTCCAGGTCACACGCGGCCGTGCGTTTGTTCTGTGTACAAGCAACTCCTCGATGAACGCCCTATACGAACTCGTCTCTTCGCGTATCGGTTATCCGTGTTTTTTGCAGGGTACGATGTCAAAAACCGGACTTCTGGAAAAATTTCGCGGTACGTCGAATGCTGTGCTTTTCGCGACCTCCAGCTTTTGGCAGGGCGTCGATGTCCAGGGCGAGCAGCTGTCGTGCGTCATCATCGACAAGCTCCCGTTCGCCGTCCCATCTGACCCGATCGTCGCCGCCCGGGCGAAATTTATCGACGAAAATGGCGGCAAATCATTCTTCGACTACAGCGTCCCGCAGGCCGTAATCTCATTAAAACAAGGCATCGGCCGCCTCATCCGAAGCAGCTCCGACCGCGGCGTGATCGCCATCCTCGACCCGCGTCTGCGAACCAAGGGATATGGTCGTGATTTTTTGAATAGCTTGCCCCGAATGCGGATAACTGGCGATCTAGATGATGTCGCAGAGTTATTTCGGGAAACGGCCAACGGTACGATATAATTCCAGCAATGCCCGCATTTTACGAAGTAATGATCGAACGCAATTTCTCTTCCGCTCATCAATTGCGGGGCTACAAAGGGAAGTGCGAGAACCTGCACGGGCACAACTACAAGATCGAGATATTCGCGCGCGGTGAAGAGTTGAATAACATTGGCCTGCTGATCGATTTTGGCGATCTCAAGGCGGCTGCAGATGAGGTGGTCAAGTATCTGGACCATCGCAACATTAACGAGCTCCCGCCATTTGACGAGGAACTAAACCCGTCGGCCGAAAACCTCGCTCGATACTTTCTCGAATATGTAAACGGACGTATCGCGGACGACCGCGTCCAGGTTTACAAGGTCCGCTGTTTCGAAACTCCGACGAGTGTTGCGACTTATCGAATCGGGTAGAGACATCACTAGGATCGAAGCCGCACCCCGAATTCGACTAAGCAAGTGGGTGATCGTAAACGTGCTCTGGGAGCTAAAGCCAAAACCCAAATCATAAAACAAAAAAACGGCTTCGAAAGAAGCCGTTCCAATTATTGATGGTCGGGGCGAGAGGATTCGAACCTCCGGCCTCACGGCCCCGAACCGTGCGCGCTACCAGACTGCGCTACGCCCCGACAAGGGCAATTTATGAGTCTATGTTACGACATAACCTTAAGTCAAACATTATTTTGCAAGATCGGGCTTTTTGCCGAATTTATGTCTTAGAAACTCGATGAGCGGCGGCAGCAAGGACAAGACGACGACGACAATCACAACCTTTTCGATATGGTCCTCAAGCTTAATGTTGAAGGCATTTTCGATAACGCCGCCGAGAAAATATCCAGCCAGTACCATACTGCAGATCCACAGCAAGCCGCCAATAAGGCTAAAGAACAAAAATGTCGTATATGGCATCCTTGCGGCTCCGACCACGAGCGGCGCGAATGTCCGTACGATCGGGATGAAGCGAGCGAGGATCACGGTTTTAACGCCATATTTCTCGAAGAACGAATGTGCCTTTTCGACGCGGCTCGGCTTAAATATCCGCGACGACTCGCGGTTGAAGAGCGTTTTGCCCATTACGCGGCCGGTCCAATAACCTGTACTGTCGCCGATCACCGAGCCCAGGAAAAAGGCCAGCAAAACGAGCAACACGTTTAGCTTGCCGGCCGCCGCGAACAAACCCGACACGACGAGCAGCGAATCGCCCGGCAGGAAAAAGCCGACCGCGAGACCAGTTTCGGCAAATATCACAAACCACAATCCGAAATATACGTAATTACCCAGAAACGCGAGCATCCAGTCGATCAGCAATTTGGGATTTAGGAAGTCCTTTATCTGGTGCAGAAGATCAACGATTGAGTCCATAAAGAAAAAGCTTGGCGCGAAGACAAGCGCCAAGCTGAAAATCGTATCAAATTAGTAGACAAGCCGAAACTTAGGCTGCGATGTTTATATTAAAACAGACGGGGAAACAATCCGGGCGGCCCGGGCCTTCGACCCGCGACAGGCGTTCCCTTAAAACAGCCGATGGTATAGGGATATTCGCGGGTCGCGTGATAGTGGTACATCACAACCGGCTTGCCGTCCCACATGATCTCGTGCGTATGGCCGTGACATTCGTCGAGGTTGGCGTCGGTCAATTCCTTACCGTCCTCGCCAAAACGTCCGAAAATGCCGAACCCGTCGAGGGCGTAACCAAATAGCTCCGAATGCCCTGCTTTGTGGCTTTTTTCGAGACATCGCGACAGATTATGATAATGATACTGGCCCATTTTCTCCGGGTGGCCATCGCATTTGTCCTGTATCTCGTGAGCCACGGCGTCGCGTCCCTGCTCATCAACTGCATTATAAAGTGCGACGCCCGACGCCATCACCCCGATAATGCCCATCGGAACGCAACTCGGCTTCGTTGCGATCGCCGGCACAAGCGGTAGCGAAAAAATGATGTCGGTTGCGCGGATCGAGTTGGGATTTCGGTCGTAATTAAACGCCTCGTCCGTTCGCGGGATCGGGAAAATGCCGGTGTGATGATCGGGCAGGCCGTTGCCGTTAAGTTTGCGTTTGTCGCCCTCGATCGAGATCGCATAGCGATAATTATCCCACGCTACGTCGCCGCTGACGATAGGCTTCGATGTCGAATCCCACGTCCCGTCGCTGTGTATCCAAGTCCCGTCGCGAAACGCACCTCCACCACCAAACCTAGTCTGGCACGGCATCAGAAACCCTGTCTTTGGCGTGTCGGTAGTTTTGCCATCGCCGATCGGTAGATTTTTCGGGTCAAGTGGGTTGCCGCGGAGAGCGTTTTCAATGCTGTCAATTTGCGAGTGCCCGCAAATGATTCTGCCGCCGAGTGCAAGAACACCGACGCCGATAACGACTGCGAAAATAAGTAAGACGGACCTCGTCATTAAGTCACCTCACCTACAAGACGCACGAGGGTCCAGTTTCGTCGCAACTATTAGTTTGATCTTATGAAGAGCTAGCCCCAACCGTGCTCACCGATCAACGGCACGAACGCACACGGGCCAAAGTCTTCCTGTCGATAGCCGTTTTCATTGCGAGTTACGCGGATCAGGGTCTGCGAACGCTGCTCGTCGCCGATGGGAATGACCAGTTTTCCACCGATCTTGAGCTGGGCCGTCAGAGGCTCAGGGATCTCGGGGCCGCCGGCCGCGACCAGTATCGCTTCGAACGGAGCATAAGCGTCCCAGCCGTTTGTTCCGTCGCCGGCCTTTAGTGTGACGTTGTGAAATCCGTGGGACTTTATCCGCCGATCGGCCTCGGCGGCGAGATCGGGTAGGCGTTCGATCGCAAAAACTTTTCTGGCGAGACTGGCGAGCACTGCGGTTTGGTAACCTGAGCCCGCACCGATCTCCAGCACCTTTTCATCTCCCGCAAGCTCGAGCAATTCGGTCATCCGAGCGACGATAAATGGCTGCGAGATCGTTTGTCCGCCTGCTATCGGAACCGCATTGTCCTTATAGGCCTGCGATCTGAGGGCGTCAGACAAAAACAGGTGTCGCGGCAACCTGAGCATTACCGCCAGGACGCGTTCGTCCGCGATCCTGTAATGCCCGCGCAGTCGGTCGATCATCGAGCCGCGAAGGAGCTCAAAACCATCTTTAGGATTTTGGGTTTGTGCGGACGCTGGCATCAGGTCTAAGTATTCCAGCCCTTGAGTTGTTCGAGAACTTGATGGTTGGTGAGGTCGCTTCGCATCGGTGTCACCGAGACATAACCCTCGTCGATCGCCTCGAAATCCGTCCCGCCGTCGGCGCGAAACCCGCCGCGGATCTCGCCGATCCAATAATACGGTTTGCCTCGTGGATCGATATGTTCGCTGATCACCGGACGAGCAGTTTTAAATCCTTGTTTCGTGATGCGAATGCCCAATGGCACGCCTTTTGGTACGTTCACATTGAGCAGAGTCATCGCAGGTATCCCTTCAGCAAGTGCCTTTTCGGTGATCTCCCTCGCGATCCTCGCCGATTCGGTGAAATCATGCGTTCGCGTCGCGACCAGGCTGAATGCAAGCCCCGGAACCCCAAGGATCGTCGATTCGAGAGCACCGGCGACCGTACCCGAATAGGTTGCGTCGTCGCCGAGGTTCGCGCCGTGATTGATCCCGGAGCAGCAAATGTCAGGACGCTCGTTTTCGGGCAATATTTTATTCAGTGCGAGCGTGACACAGTCGGTCGGCGTGCCATCAACCGTCCAATGCCGGTCGTCAAGCTGCCTGATCCGCAAAGGACGGGAAAGCGTCAAACTGTGCGACGCACCGCTCATTTCGGCCTGCGGGGCGACGACATAGACGTCGCCGATCTCCTTAAGGCCTTCCTCTAACGCGAGAATGCCCTCGGCGTGATAACCGTCATCGTTCGTTAATAAGATTCTGGGACGTTTCAATGCGTTCACTATAGTAAAAGTGGAAAAGGTTAAAAGTAAAAAAGTTAAAAGGTGAAAAAGTGAAGGGCCGTCCTTTTTCACTTTCCCACCTTTTTACTATTTCACTTTGTAGCGTTACCGGTTCTGTCCCATCGGCGGACGTGATGGACCGGTTCCGGGGCCTGTGCCCCCACCCATCGGACGCTGCTGGCGGAACCTTCTACGATTTCGCTTGCGTGCGTTTGCCGACTTGAGCTTTGCCTTCTGGCCGGGCGGAATGAAGTGAGCGTGCTTTTTAAGATCCTTGATGATCTCTTCGCTGATCACCTTACGCTTAAATCGTCTAAGCGCGGATTCGATCGATTCGTTATTGTTAACGTTAATATAAGCCATTTGTCTCTCACCTCCTCTCGGCCAAAATTTTGCCCGTTAGGGCAATCCACTATTAAACACGATTCCGTGCACTTTCGCAAGCTAAAGGCGGCAGTGCTGCTCTATTGGGAGGAAATGCGAGGAAAGTCTTGTCACAGGTAATCGAGTCTAATACGGACGTGCCAGCCGAGAAACAACAAAAAAGCAGGACCTGACCCCCATTATGACTGATGCTATGAAGTTGGTTCCGTCGAGGTCGAGTTAGTAAACTCGATTTTATTGACAATAAAACAAACCCGACAGAACCAACAATGACAGTATACATCGGGGTTGATTTTCATCCATACGAGCAGACGGTAGCATATGCAGACGACAGTAACGGAGAGATCATATATCGAAGGTTTCTGCATTCGGACAAGCAGTCGTTGAAGGCGTTTTACCGCAAGTGCGGGACGGACGCGAGGGTTGGAGTCGAAGCCACAGGGAGTCTGTGGTGGTTTGAAAAGTTGCTCTTTGAAAATGGAATAACATTAAGAATTGGTGATCCGAGGATGATCCGGCGAGTGGCACTTTCGCGTCACAAGAATGATTTTCGGGATGCGGAGACGATTCTGGATCTTCTGATGCGAAACCAGTTTCCGGCAATAGTGCCGCGGAGCGAGGAGAGCCGGGAGGTACTGGACATGTTGAACTACCGGCAGTCGCTGGTACGGAAACGAACGTCGGTTGCAAATCAGATCCACGCTTTTGCGAGGTCAAAGGGACTCTCGAAGTTTCGGCTGCCGGGCATCAGGTCGAGGAAGAAGGTAATGGAGGCACCGGGAACGACCGAGACGGAAAGCCTTCTATTAAACTCACGCCTCTCGCTGTTTGACGAGATCACCCGTCAGATCAAGGCCGTGGAGGCGAGACTTGAAGAAGAGGTTTATAAAAAGGAAAGCATCCAGCTGCTGAGGTCGCATCCGGGAATCGGGCCGCTCACGTCCCTGGCACTGGTCCACACGCTTGGAGACGTTCGCCGGTTTCGACGCAAGGAACAAGTGGTCTCATTTGTCGGGCTCGATCCATTGGAGAAAAGCTCGGGCGAGACGAGAAGGATGGGCTCGATCAGCAAGCACGGTTCGCGGCTCGTGCGTCATCTGCTCGGCCAGGCAGCCCAAGCGTGCCGCGATAAGAAGATCAGACAGTTCTATTCTGAGGTTAGCCGCCGGAGAGGCCGCCCAAAAGCAAAGGTTGCAGCGGCCCGGAAGCTTCTCATTAACTGCTACGTCATGCTTCGTGACGGTATCAATTATGAGGAATTCCGCCGGCGGGGCGAAGTTGGCTTGTACGAGGGGTCAGGAGAGCTGGGCACTAAAAACGCCACAGTCTCTGGAAGTCTGATGGTACGGCCAGCCATTTTCGAGTAGTCGGAAATGAGCCGATTCGGTTTCATGTAGCCAGCACCTTTGCTGTGCACGAATAGATGATGGCGATCGCTTTTACAAGGCGGTCCGATATTGAAAGTAAGACTAACTATTTTTTCTAAAGGAGGCGGGCCTTGTTTTATTGTCAATGCAACTCAATCACATCACCAAAAAAGCACGCTCACGGTGCGGCAGACGGTAGTGCGCTTGACTTACGCGGTAACTTCATAGATGACCCCAATATGACCCTTATTTGAGTCCAACAAGGAACTCGTCCGGCGAATATGTAACATTTAGCTGTTTCACCACAGTTCCATCACCCCGTATCAGCCAGAGGTTTGGGAAGCCCGACGTTTCGTAGGCTTTGAGAAACATCTGGCCCTGTCCCGACTCGTACTCGATTCGTGAAAAGATATATTTGTCGTTGATCATTTTTCGAACATCGGGGTTCGAAAAGACCTCGTTATCGAGCTTTCTGCAATTCGAACACCAGACTGCCGACACATCCACTAGAATCAACTTATCTTCTCGTTCGGCCTTTGCTCGGGCTTCGTCGAATGGAACGCTTATAAGTTGCGTGTTCGTGATCGCCCTTCGGCCGAGGTAGCTTTGAGCCTCGACATTCCCAAAATAGATGCCGACGGCGATCAGTGCGACGACGAACCAACTAATACTGCGATTAGACCAAATACGCTTCATATTTCTCTCGCACGTTGGGTACCGGAGCCAATTGAACGAAATGGGTTTCGTATATACGCAACGACCGCAAGCATCATCATCACCATTGTCGGTACCGCAGCCATCGGGAATTCACCGTGAGTAAGGTGAGTATATAAGGCACCCATCATGATCATTATCAAACCGGCAGCAGCCACTCCGGCCGCTCTGGGTATCAGCAGCCCGATCGCCCCTAACATCTCAAATGCTCCGATCACCAAATATATCTTTCCGGGTAGTCCCCAACGGGTGAAATTCTCAACGATCATTGCCGTTCCCATTAACTTCGGAACCGCCATCATCATAAACATAACCGCCAACATTACCTGGAATACCCAGGAAACTATATTTCCTTTGCTTTTCATTTCTTTTGATCTCCTATATTTCGCTAAATCTATTCTTTTAAGAACCAATGATCGAGTTCAGCCTGTCCGCGTAGTCTTTCGGCAATTCGTTACCGAAGTATTGAACAGCTCCTCTTTTGTCGAGAAATACTATCGTCGGCGTTCCTATGACTTTGTACGTCCTCGAAACAGAAGTATCCGCATCGCGAACGATCTGATATTGAATTCCGAAGTCCTTCACTCCTTCTTTGACGCGGGCCTCGCCTTCGCCAATATTTATCCCGACGACCTTTACGCCTTTTGACTCAAACTCTGCGACGAGTTGATTGATGTGCGGAGCTTCTTCCTTACAACGCGGACACCACGCCGTCCAAAAGACCAGTACTGCTGGCTTACCTGCTATGTCAGTTGACGAAATTTCAGAGCCGTCCAGACCCGTCAACTTAAATTCCGGAGCGAGCTGCCCGATAGCTGTCCCACGTTCCGGGCCGTTTGACGACGCTGGCGGACCAGCGGCTGGAGGCGTGCTCACGGTGGCCTTTCCCACTAATCCGCAACCACTCATGACCAGATAGATCACTAAAACTGCGGGAGCGATCATGCAGGGAGTACATATTTTCTTCATATTTCACCTATTCAAAAACAATTAAATAAATCTTTCGCCAGCCTGCAACAGCAGATATTCAGCGATAGCGATCATAAAGATCGCGAACGAATTCTTGACTTTGACCATCCATCCGCCTGAACGCGGCAGCAGCGACAATGCTCCGGTAAATGTCCCAAGCACGATCATCAGCACGCCCATTCCAAGCGAAAACGCAAACAGAACAGTCGTTCCGAAAGCCACGTTCCCCTGCGATCCTACGTATGCCAGCGTTGCGCCTAGCGCTGGCGCCGTGCATGGGCCGACAACGAGCCCGGACGATGCACCGACAAGCAGTGCAGACAAGTAACCTTTGCTGCCGTTGCCGGGATTCCATCGAGACAGAAACTGCGGCATCCGGATCGTAAAAACGTCCAACATCGAAAGAGCAAGCAGGATGATAATGTTCGCGACGATAATGAACGTCCACGGGCTTACCGCCCACGACCCGAAAAGCGTTCCCGTCAAGCTCGCAAACGCTCCGAGAGCTGCATAAACAATGCTCATTCCCAGAACAAAAAAGACCGAAAGCGTAAATCCGCGAGAATTGAATTTTGATCTATTTTCGGAGTTGTCAGTCCTCGCGGTTTGTGCTCCGATAAAACCAAGTTGTATCGGTATCACGGGATAAACGCACGGCGTAAAGCTGATCAACAGTCCAGCGACAAACGCAGCCGGATATGCCAATAGTGAATTGCCCGTTAAATAGCTTTGTAAATTTGCGACTAACTGTTCCATATATTCAACCGACAACTTACCGATCAAAAAAACAAAGGAGAATGCGCATCTGCGGAACCCCTTGATTAGAATTCGCGCATTCTCCCGTGACTACCGGGTCGTATTTACGGCCCGACAGGCAACAATGGCCGAAGCTCTCTACTTCAATGCCTTATCGAATGCCGCAACATAATCGGACTTGCTGAAATTCTGCATGGTCTTGAACACAGACGTTTTGCCCTTGAAAACGGCGACGGTCGAAGTGCTCTTTTTATTTGCTTCAAAAAAGCTGCTCAGTCCAAGCGATTTTGCTTTTGCGGCTGCTTGGGCTGTGGTGGTCTCATTCGTGACGTCAAGCATTACGAATTCAAGCTTGTTGCCGTATTCCTGCATCAGGCCCATCATCGTCGGCTCAAGCTGCTGACATGCGCTGCACCAGTCGGCACGGATAATAACGACTTTCGGCTTGGTCTTTTTCGCAGCGGCAGAGCGCGGGTTGTTTTTGACTGTGGTGACTGCCATTGCCGCCGCCGACATGACTCCGACTATCATTGCGATAGATAATATTGTGGTTGCAAATTTTTTCATTACGGTTTAATTCTCCTGTTTCTAACTAAAAAATTTCTCATGAATGCGTCGTTGTTTGTTTTTGCATTCGTGAAGTTATACCCAATCCGTTCGGGAAAATTCCCGAGCAATGAAATATTCTTGAAATAGTTTTTTTCCGACGGGAGGGAATAGGTAAGTGCACGAGTGGTATATCGTAATGGGAAGTTGATCTGTTCGCGACGGGAGAATATTGGTTGATGTTTGGATTCAAGCGGTCTAAAAGCCTCGAAGAAAGATGGAGCGATTTTGAGATCGAAGCTCTACCTTATATGCCTGACCTTTATCGTAATGCGATGCGTCTTACGAGAAAGGAAAGCGACGCCGAAGACCTCGTCCAGGAAACTTTTTTTCAGGCGCTTAAATCATTTGATCGTTACGAGGTCGGTACAAACTGCAAGGCGTGGCTAATGATGATAATGCACAATCTCAATCTCAAGCGTCACCGCAATATACGGACGATGGCACTTGTCGATGACGGCGAAGAAAAGATCGCCGAGACTGTGCCGTTCGAGCCGTCGATACCCGAAGCATTGACCGAGGAAGGGATACTATCGGCGATGGACAAGATCCCCGACCAATATAGACAGGTCGTGATCCTCGCCGATGTCGAAGAATATTCATATAAGGAAATATCTTCGATCGTGGGCGTTCCGGTCGGAACGGTAATGTCGAGAATCCATCGCGGAAGAAAACTATTAAGGATCGAGCTAGCTGAGTTCGCCAAGGAATTTAATTTAGGCCAAAGCAGTCGAGTCGCAGGTATTTAGAGGTAAAGGAAATGAATTGCAGAGAATTTAGCGAGATCGCGGACACATATTTACACGACGAGCTTCTCGTGGAAACAAATATGCAAGTGCACAAGCACCTTGAGAATTGTGCTGACTGCCGCAAAGAATTTGGCCGCCGTCGTGAGCTTAGACAGATGGTGAAAGTCGCAATGAACAGTCCCAAAGAATTAGAGATCAAACCGCATTTCGAAAACCGCCTCAAATCTGAGTTGCGTGATTATGCAATGCAGCAGCACGGCTGGCGGAAATACTTAACGGTGCGGCTAATGGTGCCGGCTCTGGCTAGTTTGGTTATCATTGCTGCGATCACGGTGGGTCTCGTCGTAAATTGGAATTCACATCGTATCGACCTCGCTAACCAACGCAGCGAATTCACCAATTCATACACGGCACTATTAAATGACGCCGCCGCCGATCACAAAGATTGTGCACTTGAAAAACAGACGATGTGGGATTCGATGTCTAAGATGGATTCCCCTGAAAAAACGCTTTATACCGACAAGGTCGTAAAGCCATTGCAAAAGCAGCTGACGAGCAATGTCGAGTATCTCTATGCCCACGATTGTCCCTACGACGGCCGCATCTTTACGCACATCATTTTGCGCGAAAACGGCCACATCGTCTCAGTTCTAATAGATAAATCGGGCAAGGTTCCGGCGATGGCTCAAAATCTCGGAGATTCGATCCATTTGGAGAAGACCAACGGCCTACAAGTCGCCGGATTCCAAAAAGGCGATCAGGCATTCTTTGTCATTTCAGACCTCTCAGAAACCGACAATCTCAGCGTCGCCCGCACGATCTCCGACGTTTGGAAACCTATAGCCTAAATAACCCCGTCGGACCGACTGTATGGCCGCCATCGACGCTGAGCGCTTTTTAGTAGAGTACGAGTCATAGACCCCCTATTCGGTGGGACCAACAAAGATTATCCTGTAGCAGCATGGAGGTTGGTGGGCAGTAGATGAGAGAATAATACTATGACGGATATCATTTGGATAATCGGATTGATAGGCTTTTGGCTGCTATTGCAGCTCGTGATATTGCCGAAGCTCGGCGTGCCTACCTGAATGAGCGGAGGATGTGACGCCGGGTCTCGGCGTGACAAAAATAAGCAAGGTACAGACGACTAAACATGATTCCGGTTCGGTACAGACACAACCAAAATTTTACGGACAGTTTTGGCAATTTATGCGTCGTGTTGCACCTGGATTGCACCCTACGGGTGAGCACGGGCGGGAAACGAGCCCCTAACAATGTGGGCCCCGGATCCATGAAGCTCAGATAACGCCCGCCCTACAAGCCCCGGGCCTCTGCAACGCCCTTAAGCGAAATATCTTGACTGACGTGAAACATTGTGGCACAATATTGCAGTGATAGAACGTACGCGCGAGTACCAGTTTAGCCGCCTGTGGCACACGTGTGGTGTGGTTTTTTTGAAAACAGCGATACAGAGGCAAGAATATGCCGGTAAGTGCTTTATTATCATCTAGTTGGACTGTATCACTCGGGGGTGATAAAGGGTGAAACAAGATTTTGAGCGGTCGGCTGTAAATTTGGCAATTGTTGGGGTTATGGGGTCGGGTGAAAAATGGTGTTTCACTTGGCGTAGGGGAAAGTGAACAGGGAATAGTGAACAGTTAATAGTGATAGGGAACAGCTTGCGCCGATTGCATCTGGGAGATTTATTGGATCTTTGAAAATTCGTAGTGCGGAGTTTGGGGGCACAAGCCCGGGCGTTAGTAACGGCGATTCACATCGACGTCTTTAGTTGGAACTATCCGGGGACTCGGTAAGGTCGGGGAAATCCTGGAGGCCGGATTCGATCATTGCTTCGGCCTGTACGCGGACGATGTCGGTCATTGTGACGATGCCGATCAGGTTCCGGCGGCTGTTGCGTTCGACGACGGACAACTGGCGGACATCGCTGCGGTTCATTAGGAAAAGAGCCCGATTTAACAGTTGATCGGGATAGACCGAATTGCATTTATCGGCAAAATCGCGAATTCGTTTGGTACCGTTTCCGTCTGCCTGGGTGCGGCGGAGACGCATTTCCGTGATAACGCCGGTACACTCGCCAGACTTGTTTGTGACGGGAAAGGTGGTAAATTCGTGGTCCTTTATACGGTCGAGGGCTCGGTCGATAGTCATATCGGCCTCAAGGGTAAGAACGTCGGACTTCATAGCATCGGCGACTTTTATCTTTTCAAGAGCGTGCTTTGTGGTCTTGCCCGAATGCGGGAGAAAAATGTCGTCCTGCTCGAGCAGGGCCTCGTATATCGGGACCGGCCGGTAACGTCGGGCCAGGGCATACGACGTCATATTGGCTACCATCAACGGCAATATCAGGCCGTAGCTGCCGGTCATTTCGAAAATGATCAGTATCGAGGTGATCGGAGCCCGGATGACACCCGCAAATACGGCTCCCATTCCCACCAGTGCGAAAGCCCCGATCTCGTTGTCCGGATGATGAAATATCGCAACGTCGGCAAAGCCAAATACGCCGCCCAGCATACCGCCGACAAACAGGGACGGTGCGAATATGCCGCCCGCTCCACCTGAACTGTATGAGAACACCGTCGCCGCCAGTTTGAGCAGGCACATGACGGCCATTACCTTGAACGCGAGCTTGCCGGCGAGAGCAAGCGAGAGCGTTTCGTATCCCGAGCCGTTTATCCCGCCGGACTGAACAAAATAGAGTGCCACAAGGATCGTTAAACCCGTGATCAACCCGCCGATCGCCGGATGTGCCCAGGCGGGGACCGCCTTGAGCCGTCGGAACACCGCCCGCAACCGCAACAGAGATTCGGTAAATACAAGTGAAATACCCCCGGCCGCTATGCCGAGAACGGCGTAGAATATGAGCGAAGAAAAATAATGAAGGCCGTAGGTCTCATTGATCGTAAAAACAGGATGCTCGCCCAGTATGCCTCGTTCGATAGCAGCCGCGATCGCCGCCGCGACGATCACGCCCGACAGTACGGTTTGGTCCAGGTCGCCAACAACCTCTTCGATCGTAAAGGTCACCGCCGCGATCGGTGCGTTGAATGCCGCAGCGATCCCGGCCGCAACACCGACCGGCAAGAGGCGTTTGATATTTTTTTGCGATAGGGCAAAGGCACCGCCGAGAGCCGTCGCGATGCCGGCACAAATGTGGACGGTCGGGCCTTCGCGGCCAAGCGAGGCTCCTGAACCGATCTGCAGCGAACTGATCAGGAATTTGCCGAGCGTGTCGCGCACCGGCAGCCTTCCGCCTTTGACCGCGTATGCCACCTTGACCTGCGGAATACCGCTTCCGCGAGCACCCGGCACA
>JBBRSH010000065.1:0-24059 GCA_038245555.1 Pyrinomonadales bacterium
CCGTTTCCCGTTTCCCTCCGCTGGGCTTTGACGGAAGCCAAAATGTCATTAAAAATGCCAATAGCGATACAAGGGCACTCACCCAGAAGATCGGATGGATAGCGGAAGCCATTGCCTGTTGAAGAACGGCGAGCGTCGCGGGTGCGAGACTGGCTTTTGCGGCTGGTTCAATGAGGGCGTTGGGGTTACTCGCGAAAACCGCAGCCTGCTCCGCGGAAAGCCCGCTGGCGGGATCAAGAGCCGTTTTTTGGAGCTGGATCGAAAGTCCCGCCGTCAGCACGGCACCCATTATGGCTACTCCGAATGCACCGCCGATCGCTCTCGAAAACTGGTTTAATGATGTCGCGATACCAAGTTGAGTTCTATCTACGGCCTGCTGCACGGCTATTAGCATCGTGAGCATCGTCAAACCCAACCCGGCACCTAAAAGCACCAGATCCAGATAGAGCCTTAGTCGCGGCGTGTCGTATTCAAACATTGAGAGCAGCACAAAGGCGAGCGTCATGATGATGAAACCCGCCATCGTTAAGGCCCGGTAACCCAAACGAAATATCAGGCGTCCCCCAACCACTGACATGGTTACCCAACTAAGCATCAGCGGCGTCAACAACGAACCAGCCTGGGTTGCTGACATTCCGAGAGCACCCTGGGCAAACAGCGGTATGAATGAGATCGCGCCGAACATACCGATCCCGCCTAAAAATCCTGCGAGTACGGCGACCAGCACGGTTCGATTACGGAAAAGCCTAAAAGGAATCATCGGATCGGGAGCACGCCGCTCGACGACCACAAAAATACCAAGCAGTAACGCTCCACCCGCAAAAAGAAAAAGATTTTCGACTGAGAACAACGTCCGAAGCGATGAACCACCTTCAACCAGAGCCAGCATAAGGACGCTGATCGCAAACATCAAAGATGCTGCGCCGGCATAATCGATCGTCGGCTTAGCCTTGAGCTTTGGCTCCTTGAGGGCGAACCCAATGATAAGTGCAGCGAGGATCCCGACGGGCACGTTGACAAAAAACACCCATCGCCACGAGATTTGATCTGTGATAAAACCGCCCACGACCGGCCCGATCACGCTCGAAAGTCCCCAAACTCCGCTGAAGTACGCCTGCATCTTCGCCCTTTCTTTAAGAGAAAAGGTGTCGCCGATGATCGTCATCCCCAGCGGAACAAGTGCTCCTGCACCGAGACCCTGGATAGCACGAAAAATGATCAGCTGCGTCATCGACCCGGCAAATCCGGATAACAGCGTCCCAACCAGAAATACGCCGATCCCGATCTGATACAGCAGCCGCCGGCCATAGAGGTCGGACAGTTTGCCCCAGACCGGAACAGTGACAGTCGATGTTACAAGATAAGCGGAAAACACCCAGCTGTAATGATTGATACCGCCGAGGCTTGCGATCACGGTGGGCATAGCGGTACCGACAACCGTCGCCTCGAGCGCCGCGATGAACATTCCCGTCATCACACCGATGGTCACGGCCCATCGGCGACGGGACGACATTTCGAGCCGTGCCCCCAGTTGCTGGGAATCCTCAAAACTTAGCTCCGATTCAAGATCTGCGTTGCCGCTACTCATACCAAAAACTACTCCGTGCTTCCGGTCGATCGTCCCTCACTACCGAGAGTCTCGCGGTCTTTGTCACCTAGTTCGGCGATCTTCTTCATGAGGTGGTCCGAGATCTCCTTATGCGTTCTCAAACGATCGCCCTTTTCATAGAATTCGGCCAACTCAACTGGCTCGCCAAACCATATACGCACCTTTGGGCCGCCAGTCCAGTTTCCCAGTATCTGCTTCGGCAGATCATTGCCTAATCCGGCAATAAAAACCGGCATAACCTGGGGGCGGGCCGCGTAGATCACCTTTCCGATGCCGGGCTGGGCCGGCAAGAATTCATATGTACCACCTTCCATGTTCCGCTTCCCTTCCGGGTGAAATCCGATCACGTTACCGGCAGGTTCGGAACAAAGCTGCACGAGTCGCCGCATCGAATACTTATCGAATTCGCGCTTTGCAGCCTCGTGTGCCTCCCGAAAGAACGGGGGATACATCGAAAACCAACCCATAATAAAGTTTACGAACCAGCCGACAGGATTGTCGTAGAAGAATTTTCCCCGGACCGGAAAATAAAGCATCATCGGCCGTTTGGTGCGTCGAAACAAGACGCTGGAAACCGTATACATGTCAAAAAACGACCGATGATTGGCGACGAGAATGAGCGGGCGGGAGGCATCGGTCGTTTCGAAGTTTTCGATGCCGAAAACGTTCATCAAATTGTATGTCGCTATAAAGATCCAAAGTGATCCGATATGCCGCTGACAAAACGTCATCAACCGCTTCGAAACACCTAGATTCATCCAGTGGGTCAGCCAAAATCCAATGCGTTCGGTGCGGCCGAGCACTTCGATCTCCGCAGTCGCGGGTAGGAGCGGTGCAGAGCGGGTTTCGATCTGCGTAGTTTTTGGGATCTCAAGCGTCTCGCCTACCATAAACAAACCGTAATATTAGCATTTTCGACGCAACCTTGCTGTCCCGGCCTGCGTCTTTTAGATGGACATCAGAGTGGGATTAGGGTAAATTCGGTAATAGCATCGCAGTTTTCGGAACCTGACCTCGATTCAACATATATTATCTATTTAGACCGTTCTGGAGTTTCGTTTGCGCGAAACGCGGGAAAACGGTAGATAGTCCAAGGAGTAGCCCTCTTAATGTTCATTAAACCGCATACTTGCGCCGCCTTGTTTTTCTTTCTTGTCCTCGTGTTGATGGGTAGCGGCTCTGCTTCAGCACAAAAGGCTGGCCTCTGGCAGAAGATAGACGATTCGGCTCTCGCCCGGCAGCCGATCACCAAGATTCCTACGCCAGACAATTTCGCCACATACAGGCTCGATAAATTGGTCCTGACCAAGCTGCTTAAATCAGCGCCTGAAGAATTTACTTTGGCTTCTGAAGATTCCGTGATCGAACTTCCGATGCCCGGTGGGACCTTGGAGCGGTTTCGGTTTGAGCATTCGCTGGTAGTTGAACGCGGTCTCCTGGTTAAGTTTCCTGAACTGGCCCTGACATTTCGCGGGTACGGCATCGACAACCCCACTTCAACTGTGCGATTTGATCTTCTTCCAAATGGATTTCACGCGATGGTTTTGTCGACGGAGGGCACGATCCTGATAGATCCCTACGCGATCGGCGAAACGGATAATTACGTAACTTATAATAAGGGCGAGCTGCCCAGTCAGGGAGCTTTCAAATGCGAAGTTAGTGACAAAACTCTCGCCTCGTACCTTTCGTCAATACCGGAAGATCAGGTCGCTTTTGTAACTGGTACGGCCCCGGAAGCCCCGTCGCTTTCAAACGGCACCCAGCTTCGAACATACAGGCTGGCTCTGGCCGCCGACGCGGAATATTGTACTAAAGTCGGGGGCAACACAGTCGCGGGCTGTCTTGCGGCCCAGGTCGCGATCATGAACCGGGTAAACGGGGTTTATGAACGGGATGTCGCGATCCACATGAACATTGTTGCAAACAACGACCTCATAGTTTACGCTGCCGACAACACAGACTGCAGCGGCGGCTCCTGTAATTCGGGCAATGACCCTTACAATAATACGAACCCGAATCAGCTTTTAACCCAGAATCAGTCAAACCTCGATACCGTGATCGGTTCGACCAACTACGATATTGGCCATGTATTCACGACCGGCGGCGGCGGCCTCGCTGCTATCAACGTGTCGTGTCAGGCTGGCGGAAAAGCTCAGGCCGAGACCGGGCTTGCAAATCCGGTAGGTGACGCTTTTGCGATCGACTATGTCGCTCATGAAATGGGACACCAGTGGGGCGGAAATCATACCTTTAACGGCACAGTAAGTAGTTGTTCAGGTGGAACTCGTGCCAGTTCCGCGGCTTATGAACCTGGCAGCGGAGTATCGATAATGGCTTACGCCGGCATTTGTGGCAATCAAAACCTTGCAGCGCATAGCATCGATACATTTCACATGAAATCGTTGCAGGAGATATCCACTTATAGCCAGAGCGGGGCTGGAAATGTTTGTGCGGTCACAACGTCGACCGGTAATACGCCGCCCGTCGTAACGATCGTCGGCGGGCCCGTATTTACTATTCCAAAGCTGACGCCTTTCACTCTAACGGCAACGGCAACCGACGTCAATAACGACTCTCTTACGTACGATTGGCAAGAGTTTGACCTTGGTTCTTCCACAACGTCGGTCCCGAACTCAGATCTGACCGGAGCAATACCGATCTTCAGATCCTATTCGCCCTCGGCATCCGGGTCACGGACGTTTCCTTCGCTTCAGTACATTCTCAACAATTCTAATGTGCCGCCCTCAACCTTTTCATGCGGCGGAACGTGTCTGACGGGCGAACTGTTGCCGCAGATCTCCCGCACCATGTCGTTTCAAGTTGTAGTCCGCGATAACCGGGCCCTCGGCGGCGGCTTAAATACATCTGCCGCAACGGTAAACGTCGATGGTACTGTCGGCCCGCTCGCGGTTACCGCTCCGAATACCGCGGTTACATACAACGGCCTTTCAACGCAAACGGTGACATGGAACGTTGCAAATACCACGAACGCCCCAGTCAGTGCTGCAAACGTTAAGATCTCATTCTCGTCAGATGGTGGGAACACATTCCCCACCGTTTTGCTGGCGAGCACGGCCAACGACGGTACCGAGACTGTTACGATCCCTAACGTAGGAACGACTCAGGGAAGGATCAAGGTCGAGGCGGTTGGCAACATATTTTTTGATGTTTCCGACACGAATTTCACGGTCACTGCCGTGACTGCTGTAACACACAACGTGTCTGATTTTGATGGTGACGGCAAGTCGGATATTTCCGTTTGGCGGCCTTCTGACGGCAACTGGTACTATATCAAGAGCTCCGACAGCACGGTCAGCGCGTTCCATTTCGGAACATCCGGTGATGTGATCGTACCGGGCGATTATGACGGCGACGGAAAGACGGATTTTGCGGTGTACAGAAGCGGAATATGGTACATCTCTGCATCGACAGCGGGATTTTCCGGAACACAGTTTGGGCTGGCGACGGATCTGCCGGTGCAGGGCGATTTTGACGGTGATGGCAAGACGGATATTGCGGTGTTCAGGCCATCGAACGGAACTTGGTATGTGCTGGCCTCAACCGCCGGATTTTCCGGGACCCAATTCGGTACTATCGGCGACAAGCCCGTCGTTGGCGACTATGACGGCGATGGCAAAGCCGATATCGCGGTCTATCGGCCTTCGGACGGAAATTGGTATCAACTCCGCAGCACGGCAGGATTTGCGAGTGTCCACTTTGGCATTTCGACCGATAAGGTCGTTCCGGGCGACTACGACGGTGACGGCAAAACGGACGTCGCGGTCTATCGCGACGGGAGCCCCGGCAACTGGTTTCTGCTCGAAAGTACGGCCGGATTCGTGCCCGTCCCGTTTGGCACTACGGGAGACATTCCGGTTCCCGGCGATTTCGACGGCGACGGCAAAGTCGACACAAGTGTCTACAGGCCCACCGGCGGAAACTGGTACCTACAACGAAGCACCTCCGGATTTGCTGCACAGCAGTTCGGTGTCAGTACTGACAATCCGACTCCGGCGAGCTATGTTCCGAATCAATAACGCCGGCAGATAATGAAGCAAAAAGGGCCGCCCGCAAGGGTGGTCCTTTTTATTGGAAATCAGTTATTCAACGCTGAAGTATTTCGCTTGCGGATGATGTACGATGATCGCCGAGGTCGATTGCTCTGGATGAAGCTGAAACTCTTCACTCAGTTCCACACCGATCTCAGCGGCCGGGATGAGCTCAAATAGTTTCGCCTGATCCTCAAGGTTCGGGCAGTCCGGATAACCGAAGCTGTAACGCGAGCCCTGATAGCCCTGGTGAAACAGCTTGGCGAGTTCCTGGGCGTCACCGCCGGCGATACCGAGTTCCTCGCGAATTCGCTTATGCCACATTTCGGCGAGTGCCTCGGCCGACTCGACCGACAGGCCGTGAAAGAGTAGATAGTCCGTATAATTGTCGGCTTTGAACAACTCCGCCGAGTGCTCGCTTGCCTTGCGGCCCATTGTCACGAGATCGAAAGCGACCACGTCAACTCTGCCCGAATCGACCGAGGCGAAGTAATCCGCCAGACAGAGATTCTTGCCCCCGCGTTGTTCGACCGGCTGTCGCGGAAATGTAAATCGCAACAGTTCGGTCCGCTCGTCGTCCTGGTAAATTATCAGATCGTTCCCGCTCGACTGGCACGGGAAATAGCCGTAAACGACCTTGGCCTCGAGCAATTTATCGCGGATCGCCTTCGCCTTGACCTCGGCAAATTTTGGATAAACGGTATCGCGTAGAAGCTCTGCGTACTCTTCTTTCGACGACTTCCCTTGCTTGTACTGCCATTGGCCTTTGAATAGGGCGGTCTCATTGATAAAATCAAAAACCTTTGTCAGGTCCTTGATCTCAACGACTTTCGAACCATAAAACGGTGCTTTTGGAATCTCGACGTCCGTTGCAATGTCCGATCGATTCGTGTGGGTCGTGTCGCCCGCCAAACGCGTCGAAACGCGGGCCGCAACGGCCCCGAGTTTGGCATCTTCGCCAACCAGGTCTTCGGCATCGGTGACGGTTTGGATCTCATTCGTTGAGGCGGTTACTACGGTTCCGGGTTCGGATCCGCTGCTTGCCGCCGCCTTTGCTTTCTCTGCGACCTCCACGCTCTCTGTGTTCAAACCGTCCTTTTGAGTCAGCTCGTCCATCGCGTGCAGGCCATCAAACGCATCGCGAGCGTAGAACAACTTCCCTTTATACAGCGGGACAAGATCGGCATCAACATAACGCCTATTCAACGCCGCTCCACCCAGAATTACAGGAACATTGATCCCGCGTTCGTTCATCAGTTCGAGATTGTCACGCATGACGAGCGTCGATTTCACCAGCAATCCGCTCATACCGATCGCGTCGCCTTTTGTTTCTTCCCACGAACGCAAGATGTCGTCGATCGGCTGTTTGATGCCGAGATTTACGACCTTGTAGCCATTATTAGTCAGGATAATATCGACCAGGTTTTTGCCAATGTCGTGAACGTCACCCTTGACGGTCGCGAGCACGAGAACACCTTTGTTCGAGCCCTCGACCTTGTCCATAAACGGTTCGAGGAACCGCACCGCGGCCTTCATCGATTCGGCGGATTGCAGAACAAACGGCAGCTGCATCTGGCCTGAGCCAAAAAGATCGCCGACGGTTTTCATCCCGTCTAGCAGGATGTCATTGATGATCTCGAGCGGCGGATATTTCTCCATCGCAACTTTTAGCGAATCTTCCAAACCGATCCGCTCGCCATCGATGATGTGATGCTTCAGCTTTTCCTCGATCGGCAAATTGGAAATGTCGGGCTTGATCGACTGGGCCGATTTTCCCATAAACATCGTCGTAAATTCGCCGAGCGGGTCGTAAACGCAAACGTCGCCTTCAAATTTTCGACGATCATAGATCAGGTCACGGGCAACTTCGATCTCATGTTCACTAAATCGCATTAGCGGCAGAATCTTCGATGCGTTAACGATCGCCGAATTCATCCCGGCCTCGACGCAGTCGTGGAGAAACACCGAATTGAGCACTACGCGGGCCGCCGGATTGAGGCCGAACGAGACATTGGAAATGCCGAGAATTATATTTGCCTCGGGCAGTTCGGCCTTGATCTGTTTGATCGCTGTGACCGTTTCATCGGCGTTCTTGCGGTCCTCCTCGATGCCCGTCGAGATCGGTAACGCGAGCGGATCAAAGAAAATATCGTGTCCGGGAATTCCGTTCTCAACCGCATGTGCATACGCTCGATGAGCGATCCGCAGTTTGTCTTCCGCTGTCCGGGCCATTCCGGTTTCGTCGATCAGGCCAATGACAATGCCTGCTCCGTAGCGTTTCGCGATGTCCAAAACCTTTAGAAAACGCGGCTCGCCGTCTTCGTAATTTGTCGAATTGAGCAGCGATTTGCCGCCCGCATGTTCGAGGCCGGCTTCCATCTTTTCCCATTCGGTCGAGTCGAACATGAGCGGGATCTTGACGCTTGTCGCCAGCCTCGCTGCCAGCAGGTGCATATCCGCAACACCGTCGCGGCCGACAAAATCGACGTTGACGTCGAGAATGTGGGCACCTTCCTTTTCCTGAGATTTGGCGAGATTAACGAGCCCGTCCCAATCCTCGGCTTCGAGCAGGTCACGCATCTTCTTGGAACCCGATGCATTGACCCGTTCGCCGACGATAAGGAACGAAGCGTCCTGCGTGTAAGGCTGCTGGAAATAGATGGACGAGGCCGATGGGACGAGTTTCGCGTTTCGCTCTTTCGGCGAAAGGCCGCCGACGCGCTCGATAACCTGCCGCAAATGCTCCGGCGACGTGCCGCAGCAGCCGCCAACTATATTCGCCCCAAAATCCTTTGCAAAATGCTCAACCTGTGCCGCAAAACTTTCCGCCGTCTCGTCGTAATGCTGCTTGCCATCCTTGACCTCGGGCAAACCGGCGTTCGGCAGCACCGAAACCGGAATCGGCGAATTTTCACAAAGATAACGAAAACTGTCGGCCATGTGCTTCGGCCCGGTGCCGCAGTTCATCCCGATCACGTCGATCGGAAACGGCTCAAGTGCCGTCAATGCCGCACCGATCTCGGTGCCGTTGAGCATCGTCCCGAAGATCTCGATCGTCACCTGGGCGATAACCGGGATCCTGATCTTATTCTTTTCAAAATGTTCAAAGATCGCCGCCAGCGCCGCCTTTGTCTGCAGCAGGTCCTGACACGTTTCAACGATCAGCAGGTCCGAGCCGCCATCAACGAGGCCCCGAACCTGCTCGCGATAGGCGTCGGTTAAATCACGATAAGTAATATGCCCAAGCGTCGGCAGCTTAGTTCCCGGCCCGATCGAACCCGCCACAAAACGCGGTTTCGCCGCAGTCGAATAGTCGCTGGCGATGCGTTTCGCAAGTTGAGCCGCTTTCAAATTAACGTCGTACGTCTTTTCAACGATCCCAAATTCGGCCAGAACAACCTCACTGCCCCCAAAGCTGTTGGTCTCGATCACATCACAGCCAACATCCAAAAACGCCGTGTGAACCGATTCGATCGCATCCGGCCGCGTGTAAAGCAGGTTCTCCGAACAATTCTCAAAATTAGGCCCGCCCCAGTCGTCGATCGAGAGATTCAGCGACTGAAGATACGTCCCCATCGCTCCGTCAAAAACGATGATTTTTTCTTTTAATAGATCGAGAAAATTCAAACTCATATATGACCAAGTCTATTCCCGGCTGCTGATCTGAAAAATATTACCTTCGGGGTCGGCCCCGTCACAAAATTCGACCAAACCGTACCGAACCTTATCGCCCATTCGAATGCCTTTCTCCAGCAGAAATTGTCTGTCTCGTTCGATATCGTCCGAGGAAAATACGAACTTTACATGAGTATCCTCACGCTTTGGATACTCTTCACTAGAAGTTCTATATTGTGGAGGCAAACTATGAAGACACACTTGACCGGCCCCCGCTGAGAAGCAGACGAACCCGCTGTCGCCGCCATCCAATTTATCGAGCCCGAGGACACCGCCGTAAAAGTCCGACATCCTATCGATATCGTCCACGAACAAGATCAATCGCGAAAACTCTGTCTTCATCGTAACAGCTTCGAAAATAAAAACTCCGTGCCACTACAGCACAGAGTTTCGAAAAATCTTTGGTCTAACTCCCTGCTGTTTAGCGGCTTATTTTACGTGGCCGCAAGTCGCAATAACTCACCACGTTAAATAAAAGTTTAGCCGCTCAGCGACAGTGCGTCAAACCTATTTCATTTCATTCGACTCGATATAGAAATTACGATCGGCAACGACAGTCGTGATCGGACCGCCGTTTGCAAAGGTTTGGACCTTGTCCGTCGGTTTGAGCCACGTTTCTTTTCCATTTATCGAAACTTTTAGCGGCATGTTAAAGCCTTCGACGACGCGGTCCCAGCTAAAGGTCAGCTTGTCGCCTTCGATCTTGTATTGAAACAGCGGGATCTTGATTCCCCGCAGGTATTGGTCAAAAACTTTACTCAGATCGACTCCCGCGTGCTGCGAGATATACGTTTCGATCTGTTTCGTCGTTACCGTTTGATGCCAAAAGTCCTTGCTCAAACCCGTTAGAATTAAGCGCCATTTTTCGTCGTCGTTAACGATCTGCCGGATCGTATGGAGCAGGTTGCCGCCCTTTGGATACTGGTCGCCGGGCGGTTCGCGGTTCGCTCCGTAAGTGCCGATGATCGGTTCGGCGTTACGAATGCCGCGACGAGTCCCAACCACGTAGTCGGCCCCGGCTTGTTTGCCCCAATAGTATTCGACAAATAGATTTTCGGCGTAATTTGCAAAGCCCTCGTGGATCCACATGTCCGCGCCGTCACGCATCGAAATGTTGTTGCCCCACCATTCGTGGGCCGATTCGTGAACGATGATAAAGTCGTACTGCATTCCGTACGGCGTCCCGCCGTTGCTGGGGTCGCGTTCACGATACCCGTTTCGAAAATAGTTTCCGTAGGTTACTGAACTCTGATGTTCCATTCCGGGATAGGCGACCGTCACGAGTTTGTAGCCGTCCTCGTACCACGGATATTTGCCAAACCAGTGTTCGAACGCCTTGAGCATTCGCGGGACCTCTTTGAAGGTCTTCATCGCGGCTTCTTTCTGATGCGGCAAGACCCAATAGTTGATGTCGAGTGTGCCGCCGACACCATCGTATTTCTCAGACCAGTTCACATAGTTGCCGATGTTCGCGTTTACACCGTAGTTATTGATAGGGTTTGTAACCACCCAGTGATATGTCTTCGTTTTCGCTTTTTCGTCATGATCAACGCCTTTTAGACGGCCGTTCGAGACATCGACTAGGTTTTCGGGAACGGTTATGTTGATGTTCATCCCGCGGTCCGGCTCATCATAACCAATGTCCTTGTTTGGCCACCAAATGCTTGCTCCGATGCCTTCGCAGGTCGTATTAATAAACCAGTCACCCATATCGTCGCGGCCCCATGAAACGCCGCCCGTCCATGGCGGATTTGTCGCAACTGTCGGTCGGCCTCCGTACTCGATCGTAATCTTATCCTCGACTCCCGCCGGTATCTCTTTCGCGAAAGTAACCCAAAACACGTTTCCCTCGCGTTCGAATTTCAACTCCTCGCTGCCGTGAACGATCTTTATTATGTTGAGCGGAGTCTGCAGGTCGATCTGCATCTTGCTTCCCGGTTTGAGAGTTTTGAACGTTATCGTGTTCGACCCCTTGATCGAACGAGTCTCGGGCATAAACTGCACCCAGAGGTCGTAATGCAGCACATCCCACCATTCGCGTTCAGGCGTGATAGACCCGCGCAGCATTTCCTGGCGTGTTACCGGCTGCGGTTGAGGTTGAGCCGCAACACGGTCGGCCATGATCTGAAACTGCAGCAGGCATGCCGCCGCGAGAATAAGTAGCGAGAATTTTCCTTTCATAAGTTTAGAATTGGGCTCATACGTCTAAGTTAACGAATAACCTCTATCGGGCACAGAGTCAATTTCTTCCACTCCCGATCAGCCGTAACCGCTGTCGTGTTTCGCAGTATGGCGAGCGCCAAGCAACTCCTATCGCCCAATGATAACCCTAAGTGCTTGGTAAGAGGTCGAAGTTCGGCGGCTTTGACAGCCTGTTCGAAATCAAAATCAACTATTTCGAGTCCTATTTTTTGCAGATCATGGATCGCTGCGTTGTCAAAAATACCTTTTTCTGCAAGTTTCGTACAGACCTCGGCCAAATTTACAGTGCTAACCAATGATCGGTCGAGCAGGGGTCTGACAACCTCTGCACCGGTTTCCTGAAAAATGATCGCCAAAATTGCCGAGGAATCTAGTATTTTCTTATTCATTTTCGGCTTCGCTACGTCTTTCGGCAATCAGCTCATCAACCACGGAAACGTTACCTTTCGCGACCGTTTGAGCCGCCTTTTGAAGCCTTTCTAAGGCACTTTTGCTGGTCGAGATATTTACCGCGCCTTCCTCCAGAGATAGATTGACATCTTCGCCGATCTCGATACCCAACTGCTTTCGCATCTCTGCCGGTATTACGATCCTGCCGCCCTGAGTTACTTTTGTTCTTACATTTATCTGCATAATGTCATATTCCTTAATCGATGACATACTATCACATAATGACATTAATATTATATCGTGACATAAATTAAATAGGTATCGCTGCCGCAAAAAACGAAAAAAAGACCACCCCAGTTTGGAGCGGTCTTCTTTATTGTCGTTTCGCTTTAAATCAAGGTTTTATCGCCGCCTTGAATTGGGTTTCAAGTGCGGTGACCTGTTTCAGTGCGTCGGGATCGTCCTTGTATCTCACCTTTAGCATATCGAAAACCTCTTGAGCCCGCGGATCGGCGATCTTTACGATAGCTTGTGTGCTGCGGATCATCGTTCGTTCGTCGCGGGCATCATAGGCCGCCTTGAATTTTTCGAACAGCAGCGGATAGGCTCGCGGGTCACCCATTCCGGTCGCACCGACAATCGCGAGGGCTGTCGACCGTACATTCGACGAAAGCGATTTATCGGTTGCAATCTTATAACCGGTTTCAAACGCTCGTTTGTCGCCGAGTTGCTGTAACGCGTTGAGCCCCGCGTTCTCTATACGCCCCTTCCAAGATGGTGTAGTGGTCAGTTTTACAAGTGCGTCATATGCTCTCTGATCTTTTGTCAAAGCGAGCGCCGTCGATGCGTTGTCGATGACGTTGTAGCTTTGGTCGTTTAAGGCAGCAAGGTAAACGTCGGTGTATTTGCCGTCCTTGGTTTCACCCAGGAGCCGGATCGCGTCGCCCCGAATGAGCGACTGCTTGTCCTGCTTCGCTAGCCGAAGCATGACACTGACGGTCGCGTCCTCGAGTTTAGGCGTGACCCGCTCCTGGCCCTGTGGAGGATCGGACGAAAAGATATTCGCAACAACCGAAACGGCCGCGCGGCGGATTCGCCAAAACGGGTCTTTCTCACAGGAAGCGAGCAGTTCCGCCACGATCCGGTCTTTGTCGGTCCCGGCTTTTGCCTTGTTTTCAAGTTCGTTCATCGCCCAGCGGCGGCCGAGAACGTCCTTGTCATTTTTCATCTGATAGATCAGATCATCGGTCGACTTATCGAACTTCATCTCCTTGAGCAGCATGCTCTCGTAGTCGAAATTTACCAGTTTGGGCTTGGCTGCGGCATCGAATATGAATACATTCTCCGCTTGCGGTTTCAGCCATACCCGCGAAACCTTGCCGTCGATCTCCACATCGACCCACGACTGGAAAAACTCCGTCTGGGGATATTCGTCGGTGAGGTCGACCTTCTGCGTCTGTTTTACGTTAAGCGTCAGCTTTTTCGCCGCATCGTCGTAACTCTGCGATACGTCGAAGACCGGGTGGCCCATTTTGTAAAGCCATTCGTCAAAGAACCAGTCCATCGATTGGCCTGTGGTTTCCTCAACCGCGATCCGCAAATCCTCGGTGGAAACGGGCTGATGAGCGTTGGTGGTGAGGTAGTTTTTGAGCGATGCAAAGAAAAGCTTGTCCCCAAGCTGCGACCGAAGCATGTGAAGCACGGAACCACCGCCAGGATAGGCGTAATTGTCGAATATCGCGTCCTTATTCGCGTAGTATTTCGTTACGATCGGACGCCGCTCGCCCTGAGTCCACGAGCCGAGAACGCTGTCGTGGTTAGCTCGGATGTCGGCATAAAGAAACTCTTCATGGCCCTTTAACTTTTCGTCCCACATGGCTTGCATATAAGTCGCAAAGCTCTCATTGAGCCAGATCTGTCCCCATTCGCGACAGGTCACATAATCGCCGAACCACTGGTGAGCAAGTTCGTGAGACTGCAAAGATTCGCTGTCTCCATCGAGAAGTTCGCGGCTGTCGTGAATCATTTCCTCGATCTGTGTCGTTGCCGAGATATTCTCCATGCCGCCGCCAAAATCCTCGACAAAGGCTTGAGAGTACTTCGGATATGGATACTTAACGCCGGTAACCTCAGAAAAGAACCGCATCGTCGCCGGCAGGTTCTTTACCGTTTCGGCCACTTCCTTTGTCTCCCTCGTATAGCCGTAGTTGTAGACCGGGATCCCGTCAAAATCCTGAACGACCGGGGTCGTTTCCGAAACGACGATCGAGGTCAGATAGTTGGAGTACGACTGGTCCATTACCCAGTGATACGTCCGCGTGCCGTCCGTGTTTTCTTTGGTTTCGGTCAGCTTTCCGTTGGAAACGACAAAGAAAGGCTTATCGACCGTGACCTTGATGTCCGTCGTTCTGAAATCGTTCGGCGAATCGTATGACGGGAACCAATAGCGGTTATATTCGCTCTCGCCCTGTGACCAGATCTGGCGCGGTTTGTTCGGATCGTCAGTCGTCGGCTTGATAAATCGCAGTCCACCACCAAAGTTACCGATCGGCGTATCGTTATCAGCAACGTTTTTGTGATTTGTCTTGTATTCGATCTTGACCTGAATATCCGCTCCGGCTTTGCGTTCGCCACCGAGAAATATCTCGAGATTGTCGCCGTCCTTTTTGGCGTCGTAGTTGAATTTCAAAGGGCCACTGCCCACCAGGCTGACCGCATCGATCGACATTGCTCCCGCATCAAGGCTGAATTTATCCGTATCAGCGAATGGGGCCAGCGTGATCACTTCCGAGCCGATCGCCTGTTCTTTCGTCCAGTCGAAGCGAAGATCGAGAGCGATATTCTTGACATCGATCGTCCGGCTGCGTATCCAGTTTACCGGCGGCAGCTTTTTGGTGTCATCCGGCTGAGCAAAAACACTGCTGATCGGACGTGCAGAAACTATGGATGACGTTACAAAAAGAAATAGAAGACCAGCCGCAAAAAAACGGCGTGCGAGATTAAGATTATTCATGATTTTAATAAAAACCGCGGAGTCCATTAGGTGTATTCTGACTCTCGTGTTTACGCGAGCCCTGCGCGAGATGTTTCAACAACAAAAAGCCGCCGAACTGTTTAAGACGGCGGCTAAATCCTAATTGGTTGTAAGGTTATCGTTATTTCTTTGTAAAATAGTTGAAAGCCATCGACGCAATATCGTCGATTGAACTTCCGTCGTGATTTCGATCAAGGACGCTTGATGCCATGTCGAGAACCGCGTTTCCGCTCGACTGCGGAGCCGCCGCTGCCTGACTGCCTCCCAGCAACCCGCCAAGAAGCCCGCCGATCCCATCGGCCCCGACTCCCTGCTGCGCTTTCTGACGCCCGAGATATCCCATGACGATCGGCGCCAGGAACATTAATATCTGAGCCACCTGGCCCATTCCGAGGCCGGACTGATTACTGACCTGTTGTGCGACCTGTCCCTGGTTTGATCCGAAAATATGCCCTAAAATTCCGCCGTCGTCCGCTGCCGGTGCGGCTGGAGCCTGCTGGCCACCGCCAAAGATCATGCTGCCAAGGCCACCGAGATTATCCAGTATGCTGCCGTCATGGTGCTGTTCGAGCGTATTATTTAGGCTCTCGGCACCTTCAGGGGTGGAGGCGTTATTCGCGAGGCCATTGATCAGCATCGGAAGTGCGGCCTGAATGGCGGTGTTGACGATCGACGGCTCGGCCCCGACATTTTGGCTGATCTGCTGAACAGCCTGCTCGCCCTGGTCCTGACCCAAAAGATCTTGTAGTGAAAACATAATATTATCTCCTTATTATAAAATTTAATTGTGTGTCGATATAGTATCAGAACAAGGATTTACTTACCACTAGATGAAGCTGCGGCCGACCAGAAAACAACGAATCATAAAAAACTCAATATTCGCCATCGCTGCGGGTATTTTTTTGCTCATTGGCATTAGCTCTTTCGTTTGGTATTTTTGGCCGTCGCAGGGCCGCCAACCGCTGAAGTTTTCCACGACAGTCGCCGGCATCAACGGTGAATTTGGCGAGCCTTTTGGCGTTGCCGTAAAAGGTAGTGAAACCTACCTCTCCGACGGCCAAAACGGTACCATTATGGTCGTCAGAGATGGAAAGCCGTCCGTTTTCGCAAGCGGCTTGGGCACGCCTTCAGCCATCGCATTCGATAAAAATGGGAACCTGATCGTCGCCGATTCGGGCATGCACACGATCAAATCGGTGAATGCGAAAGGCGAGGCTACCGTTCTCGCTGGAGTTGCGGGTAAACCTGGTTTCGCCGATGGCGATGCGACCAACGCCCTGTTTCACGCCCCCATTGGCCTCGTGATAGGTTCGGACGGCAAGATCTACGTTTCGGACACCTACAATGATCGCATCCGAGTGATCGCAGACGGCAAGGTCACGACCCTGACCGGCAGCTCTCGCGGATTTGCGGACGGCACGGGAGCGGCAGCAAGATTCGACACGCCGACCGGCCTCGCGATGTGGCACGACAAACTTCTCGTCGCCGATACGGGAAACCATCGAATTCGCATGGTCGAACCGAATGGCAACACCGCAACGCTCGCCGGTAACGGCGAGGGTGATGCGAAAGACGGCCTGCTGTTCGAGGCGTCGTTTTATCAGCCAGCCGCGATTGCGGTCGATACGTACGGCTCGATATTTGTCGCGGACGGCCATGTGATCCGCTTGATCGACGGTGACGTTATCCCGACGGTGCGGACCATTTCAAGCGGTCGACGCGGGTTTGGGGACGGCGAGATCGGAGTTGCAAGGTTCAACAGGCCGTCGGGATTGGCAGTTGACGATGCGGGGAACGTATTGGTCGCAGACAGCGAAAACCGACTTCTCCGAAGGCTCGCGGTTTCCGCCCCGCGTCAGGATGTCTCGGCAACTTTCGCCGAAAAACTCAAAGACAAGCCCGAAGACTTTCGCACTTTACAGCCGCCGCGTTGGCCCTACGATCCGCCGTCCACGAAACGAGACATCGCTGGCACGCTCGGCGAGCTTCGCGGCGAGATCTCGCCTGGAAACGATGATATCCATTTTCACAATGGCCTTGACATCGCCGGTTCATACGGCGAAACAGCCCGATTCGTCCGTGACGAAAAAGTCCTTCTGCCGCTAGCGACACAAAATTTCGGCACGCTTCGCGAACTGATTCGAATGCCGACAATGGGCTACATTCACATCCGTCTAGGCCGTAACGCGGGCGGTGTTCCGTTTGGCGATCCTCGATTTGTATTTACCAATGACGCGGCGGGGAAAATGGCAGACATCCGAGTGCCGCGGGGTTCCGCTTTCAAGGCTGGTGAGGCTATCGGAACACTGAATCCAATGAACCACGTTCATCTGATCGCCGGCCGAAGCGGGCAGGAAATGAATGCTCTCGATGCTCTGGTCTTTCCAGGCATTTCAGATTCACGTCCACCGGTGATCGAGAACGTTACAATAGCGGACGAAAGCGGCCGCGAGATCGAAACAAAATCTCAAAAAGGCCGTATTCATCTCGCCGGCAAGGTTCGTGTCATCATGCGAGCATACGATCAGGTTGACGGCAACGCCGATCGCCGTCGGCTTGGGATCTACAAGGCGGGATATCAGGTCCTGCATTCGGATGGCACGCCGGTTGGAGAGACGCAGTGGACGATAAAATTTGATCGGATGCCGCTTTCGGCAGCAGTACCGTTCGTCTATGCCGTGGGAAGCAAATCCGGTGCGACGGGAGAAACGATCTTCCGTTATATCGTCACAAACCGGATCGAAGGCGACAATTATCGCGAGGATTTTCTGGACGCTTCCGCATTAGTTAACGGTGACTATATCTTGAGGGTTTTCGCCGCCGATTATTTTGGAAATACAGCCGCGAAGGATATAGAATTCTCAAGATAAAATACCTTGTTTTTCATTAGACATTGTATTAGCATCTAATAAAATGCGAAAACGAGGTGCAAATGATCGACATTAAATCAATTCAGTCGCTTACTGATTTCAAACGAAACACCACGGAATATCTTGCCCGATTGCGCAAATCGCGTAGGCCATTAGTTTTGACGGTAAACGGAAAGGCTGAATGCGTCGTGCTCGACGCCGAATCATATCAGGATCTCGTTGACAGGATCGAATATGCCGATTCGGTACGCGCCATACAAGAAGGGATCGACAGCTTTGCGAAACACGGTGCTCGACCGGTCGACGAATTCCTAAACGAATTCGAAAAAAAGCATGGGATTTCGAATTGATATTTCGGCCCTTGCGGAGTCTGATCTCGACGAGGCTTATGCATGGATACATTCATATTCTGAAGAGATCGCTGCGAATTGGTTGTCATCATTTTACGCATCTCTGGGATCTCTCAGGAAAATGCGGAACCGCTGTGCTATTGCAGCCGAAACGCCTGCATTCATGATCGAGATCAGAAACCTTTTGTTCGGTGAAGGATCGATGCAGTTTCGAATAATATTCGGGGTTTCGATGGATGAGACCTCCGAAAATGGCGTAGTCACAATTTATAGAATACGAAGTTCGAGACAGCGACCTCTTTCTGACTCGGAGATGTTTGGAGAAATTGACAATGAATAGATTTGTAACAGCTCTCTTAATTAGCGCGCTTTTTTCGCTCACCCTGGTCGTACATGGGGCCGATCCGACGAAGCCGTTCATCACGCCGCCGGCGCCGAAATTTACGGATGCTGAGCGTCACGCCGAGCTTGCACGTCGTCGTGCAGCGGTGGCTGCAAAGATGGAAGACAACAGCGTGATGATCTTGTTCTCGGGTCAGCCTCGTATCTATACGAACGATGTCGATTATGCCTTTAGACAGGAAAACAATCTCTATTACCTGACAAATCTGAAGCAGACCAGGGCGACGCTTGTTATGAAAAAGGCGGGAGGCAAAGTGTCAGAAATGGTCTACGTACCCAAACGCGATCCGCGGCAGGAAACATGGACGGGCCACATGTATTCGAATGAGGAAGTCGCAACGATCTCCGGCATAAAAACCATCGCCGACGCTTCAGAATTTGCGGCCTTTTTCTCCGGTGTAAAATCAAAGTCCGATGCGTCGATCGGTAAGGTGTACCTCATATTGCCCGCAAGTGACAGGGACGAAGACGGCCGTCGCGAATACCCGGCCGAGACTGCCATGGCAAAAGACTTTTCAGCCGGTACTGTCGTCAATGCGGCGCCTATATTTGCGGAACTTCGTCAGATCAAATCGCCTTATGAGTTGAAGATGCTCCAACATGCCGTCGATATCTCGATGGAGGGCCACATGCGAACGTGGGCGACGGCCGGCAATACATCAATGGAATACGAGGTCCAGGCTGAGTTTGAATATGTCCTGCGGCGTCGCAATGCGGATTACTGGGGCTATCCGTCGATCGTCGGCTGCGGGCCGAACGCCACAACACTTCATTATGAGGACCCTCAGGGCCCGGTTACAAAAGGCTCGCTGATGCTCATCGACGCGGCAGCCGAATACGATCATTACTCCGCCGACGTCACCCGAACCTTTCCGGTCAGTGGTAAATTTACAAAAGAACAAGCCGAGATCTATCAGATCGTTTACGATGCCCAGGAGGCGGTCGCAAGAGTTGCCAAGCCCGGAGCTACGATGAGCCAGTTGGAAAACGCTGCGTCAGCTGTGATCGAGGACGGCCTGTTTCGCCTCGGGCTCATTGCGGAAAAAGGCAAAAATCAGCATCGCCGCTGGTACATGCACGGATTCGGCCATTGGATCGGAATGAATGTCCATGACGTTGGGCAAACGAGCACTCTCGCTCCCGGTATGACGTTTACAAACGAACCCGGCATCTACATTCGCGAGGATACGCTGACCAACATGAGAGACTCCCCGGAAACACAGGCATTCATCGCCAAGGTCAAACCAGCGTTTGAAAAGTACAAAAACATCGGCGTCCGGATCGAGGACGACATGCTCATAACCGCGACTGGCGTCGAATGGATGACCAAAAACCTGCCGCGCTCGATCGGGGATATCGAGGCATTCATCGCATCGAATCCCAAAGTCAACTGAATGGTCGGTGAACAATTAGCTGAGTGGGGACACCTTTGTCCCCATCGCCGGTTGCTCGCGCGAAATATCTTGAGTCCGCATTCGCGGCGTGTGCTTCGCCTTTTGACTATCGGCAAAAATGCTCCATAATTTGTTATCGCCTCCGAAGGGCGGTACACGAACTTGGCCAAAAAACCTCTTAATACTTCCCCATCCGACATCTCGCTTCCGCTGGTCATCGTAAATCCGAGATCGGCCTCGGGCTCGACCCAAGACAATTGGGCATCGAACGCAGCGGAGCTTCGAGCTCATTTCGGGCCATTTGGTGTTGAGTTTACCAAGGGGCCCGAGGACGCCATAGCAATAGCTGAGAGCGAGGCCAGGTCTGGTCGAAAATTTATTATTGCGTGCGGTGGCGATGGAACGATCAACGAGGTTGCAAATGGGATAATTCGCTCGGGCTGCGATGTCGAGATGGGAGTTTTGCCATCGGGTACGGGTGGTGATTTTCGACGCACGCTGGGAATGCCAAATTCCGTCCGCGAAGCTTCCGTTGCTCTGCGAAATGGAAAAACAAAGGTCATCGACGCCGGAAAGATCCATTTCCTGGACCACCACGGCAAAGCTGCCGAACGTTTCTTTGTTAACGTCTCGTCGGTTGGCCTGTCTTCATCGATCATCGAGAGGGTCAAATCCGGCAATGGCTTTGACTGGCTTCCAATTCCGTCAGTTCGCGGCCGTGCAAATTTTGCGGTTTCCACGCTCCGCGAGGTCATCGATGTTAAACCATTGAACATTCGCGTTCGAATCGACGGCGCTCCCGAAAAGACACTGCAAACCGTAAATTTCTGCGTAGCAAACGCGCGATATTTTGGCGGTGGAATGTTGATAGCACCCGAAGCAAAGCTAACTGACGGACTGTTCGAAGTCGTAAATGTCGGCGACATGGGTGCCGCACGGATCATTGCAATGGCCCACACGCTTTATCGCGGGACACACATTCACCTCCACGACGTTGGCAGCACCGTCGCAAAGCGGATAGAAGTTTCAGCCGGCGACCCGAATGCCGAGATCCACATCGAGATCGACGGCGAACTCCCCGGCCGCCTCCCCGCAATTTTCGAGATCATCCCAAACGCTCTCCGAATTCGGGTCCCAAAAGCAAATCCGGCCGGTTTTTGTTTTTGAACCGTCAAACCTATTGATTTTTTATTGACCGTGCCTACGCGTTGGCATTAAAGCCTCAAAATTCTCTAGGTTTTTTGACGTAACGCGTGGACGCGATTATTAGAAATCCCAATCTCCCAAAAAAAGTCGTCCTGACATTGAGAAAAATAACGGGTAGTGCCGCCAGCCAGCAGGAACCACTTTTGCATTCGGTGTATACTAAGACTTAGGTTCATCACAAACTACGCAGGGTCTTCCTCTGTGGGACAGCCTGACGGAAATATCCAGTGCCCAAAAAAGTGATGCCAAAATCTGACACTCAGAATCTGCTGCTTGCGGCCCTTCCAAAAAGAGAATTTGCAAAGATCGAGCATTCACTAAAACTCGTAAATCTAAAGGTTGGCCAGGTTCTGTGGGAGATTAATGAAAAGCGCAGGTACGTTTATTTCCCTGTTTCCGCACTAGTCTGTTTTCTTTACGAAACAGAGAACGGGACCTCGATCGAGGTAGGGATGACCGGGCGGCAGGGGATGGTTGGGATCGTAACTTTTTTCGGCGACTCGATAATGGCCAAACGGGCGGTTGTCGAAAGCGCCGGTCAGGCCTATGTTATGAAGGCGAAAGACGTCGAGGATCATTTTGCGAAGTCACCGGATTTTGAGGACATATGCATGTCTTACACGCAGACGCTGATCGCTCAGATATCGCAGAGTGCCATCTGCAATGGCCTACATTCTATAGAACAGCGATTGTGCCGTTATTTGCTGGTTGTCAGCGACAGTATACAGGGCCCAGGGCTTGTAATGACCCAGACCAGGATCTCAGAGGTACTCGGGGTTCGCCGTGAAAGTGTTTCCGTGACGGCAGCTCAGCTGCAAAACAACGGTTTGATCAAGTATGAACGCGGCAAAATAACAATTCTTGACCGCAAAGGCCTGCTCGCCACCGTATGCGAATGTTACACCTCCGTCCGAGCGCAGTACGACCGGATCCTCAGCAAATATATCTCACAACACGATGCCTAAGTAAGAGTGCTGCCTTCCGCCCTAGCGGCTTAGCCGCGACCTCTTCCCCTTTCGCAAATTTTTTTTCACACTAAGCGAGCCACCGTACCGACCTAGCCATATCTTTAGCTGTATTTTCAGTTAACAACAAGCGTGCTCCCGGCAAATCTTTGTGCTATCGACAGTGACCACAAATGCTCTACCTGTCGATCGCGCGTTGTATTTTAATCAACATTTCAGGAGATTCGCCGGTATGTCAATTTTCCGCAATACTCTTCGTGCGTCGTTTTTACGATCAATAAACATTCGTGTTTTGTTTGCCGCTGTTACGGTTTTTGTTTGTGTCGCTAGTGTGACATCAGCCGGCGCGGCGCAGCCCTCGTTTATGGATTCGACTGCCGACTTTCTTGGCTTAGCGTGGTCGCAACCTGATTCGCCGGTACAGGGAACTCCGCCTGACGTAACTTTGTCTAGAGTCGCTTCTGGTAGTGCAATAAGGGTAAGTCCTCTCTCGATATTTTTCTCCTCGGTCGGGTTCCAGGGTTATTATGATCGGGGAAATTGGACTATCTCCTATACTGGCACTGCTGGCGGTGTCGATACGAGTGGGGCGCCGGCAAATGTACGCTTGATCAGCAGTAACGCCAGAAACGGATCTTTCTTTGGGTCCTCGTCAAATCAGTATTTCACGATCACGGCTCCCTTAGCGCAGCAAGTTAGTTTTAGTTGGTATTACACGACGTATGATTGTTGCGGCTCGCAGTATGATAGATTCGGCTATTTCCTTAACGGCGTTTTCACACAACTCTCACAGGACGGCTACCCTAACGGCAGCAGTCAAGCCGGGACGGCGAGTTTTGTCGTACCGTCCGGCGTGGTTTTTGGTTTCGATCAACAGTCGTCGGATAGTAAAAGCGGTTCGGCTGTAACCACAGTCTACAATTTCAATGTTGTCGATATTATCACTTTTGATCCGGCGCCGACGCCAACATTCGGTGGCGGCGACTTCACGGTGAATGCGACTACGACCAACACTGACAGCTCAGACCTGACTTACAGCGTGGAGAGTGGTCCATGTGCGCTCGTGATGGGAGCTACATTCAGCTCCACCGGCGTTGGGACCTGCGTGGTGAAGGCAAGTGGAGCGGCGACGACAAACTTCCCCGCGGCTTCGAACACACAGAATGTAACTATCGCGAATCCGGCGCCGACAATTACCTTTAGTGCGGCTCCCACACCAACATTCGGTGGCGGGAACTTCACGGTGAGTGCGACTACGACCAACACTGACAGCTCAACCCTGACCTATAGTCGCGTCAGCGGCCCGTGTGCGTTGGTGATGGGAGCTACGTTCAGTTCGAGCGGAGCCGGAACATGTGTGGTGCAGGCGAGCGGAGCCGCCACGGCGAACTTCAGCGCGGCTTCGAACACTCAGAGTGTAACTATCGCGAATGCGACGCCGACGATTACCTTTAATGCGGCTCCCACACCAACATTTGGTGGCGGCAACTTCACGGTGAGTGCGACTACGACCAACACTGATAGTGCAACGCTGACTTATAGCGTGCAGAGTGGTCCATGTGCGCTGGTGAGCGGAGCTACATTCAGCTCCACCGGAGCTGGGACCTGCGTGGTGAAGGCCTTTGGAGCGGCGACTACCAACTTCAACGCGGCTTCGAACACTCAGAGTGTAACCATCGGGAAGGCCACGCCGACAATTACCTTTAGTGCGGCCCCGACGCCAGCATTCGGCGGCGGAAACTTTACGGTGAGTGCGACTACGACCAACACTGACAGCTCAACCCTGACCTATAGTCGCGTCAGCGGCCCGTGTGCGTTGGTGAGCGGAGCTACGTTCAGTTCGAGCGGAGCCGGAACATGTGTGGTGCAGGCGAGCGGAGCCGCCACGGCGAACTTCAGCGCGGCTTCGAACA
>JBBRSH010000066.1:0-23911 GCA_038245555.1 Pyrinomonadales bacterium
TAAATAGCGGTCAAAGTCGTAACGAGAACCGCAACGCCAATTATCAGCCACAGCCGCTTTCGGATCGCCCGCCAGTAGTCCACGAGTTGAAAGCTGTTGGCTACGATCGGGTCACGATATCCCGGATAACGATCGGGAGTGGCGAACTGCGAATCCAACTGCCGTTCGAGCTCGGCGGCTTCGGCGATCGGAGCTTTGACTATTCGGGTTTCTTTCATAAGGATTTTATAATGGAACGCGTGTGAATATCCCTGGAATAGAACCAGTTAACGCCTTTCCAACGCCTATTAGAATACTTTTTGTCGAATCCTGGGAGATCGCCAGAATGTCGTTGGGCTCCAGGTAGGGATCCTGGACCTTTCCTTTTTCGATATCAGTAAGATTGAAAATAAGCTCCTCGCGATCGAGACTATCTTTCTTCTGCCGCAATATTCGTACCCGATCTTTCTGCGTTGCGGACTTTAGGCCGGACGCTGAAGCGATAGCCTGGGTCATCGTAATTGGTTCGCGTACCTTGATCTCGCCAGGTTTCACAACATTTCCATAGACGTAGATCAAATCCGCGTCAATGACCGAAACAATGTCTCCGGGTTGCATCCACAGCGTCTTCTTGCCTTCCTGAATATCGCGCATCTTGAACCCAAGCAGGGCGACTTCATCGTCGGGGGCGGTACCTGGATCAGCCGCTTTGCAACTTGATGAACTGCCCGTACGAGCCACCAATACGCGTGTCCCCGCTTCCTTGCTCGGTCCGCCAGCCATAGCCAGCAACTCAAGCAGTTGGACCCGTCGAGAGACATAATAAAGGTTGGGGCTTACAACCGCGCCCATAACAGACATGGATTGGGATTTTTGCTCAGCGACCATGACGGTGACGGCAGGGTCAACAAGGTAACCTACCTTGTATGCAGCGGCGATGTCATCGGCAACTTCGCGGTCGGTTTTACAAAGAACCGAAATTGGCTTGTCCAACCTGAAAAGTTTGATCGTTCCGTTTTGACTTACGGTTGTTTTCAAATTCAGCTCAGGGTGCCTAAAAACCTGTATGTCCAGGACATCCTGAAGCCCTATTCGGTAACGGTCGTCGTTCTTCTCTGTCTGCGGCACAAATGCAGTCCGGACCGTCTGACCAGGACCAACAGACGGAACGGGTGTCTGAGCATACGAAGCGGCAACAAAAAATATCGCCGTTAAAAATGCTATGCAAAACGATTTATTGATCTTATTGATGTTCGTCATTTTAGCCTTCCTAAAAACTCCCAAAGGAAGGTACCTCGGGGCTAGTAAATTGAACGATTTTTTTAATATTCGCGCGGTTCGAAATATCAGTTGTCGCCGGGGAGACAACGCTGTTTAATATATTAGCAAACGAAACAGCAATTTGGAATCAACATTTTGAGTTTTATTGCCTATTGGATAAACTTTTTCTACATTTCACCATGCAAAACGCCACGCCGATGCTTCGGCAATATCTGGATATTAAAAAACTCTATCCGGGAACGATCTTGTTCTTTCGGCTCGGCGATTTCTATGAAATGTTCAATGAGGACGCCGTACTCGCATCGCGAGAACTCGAGATCACCCTCACAGCTCGCCATAAAGATACGCCAAACCCTATACCAATGTGCGGAGTTCCGCATCACGCGGCCGCGAATTATATCGCTCGCCTCGTTCGCAAAGGATACAGGGTCGCGATTTGCGAACAGACCGAGGAAGCCGGAAAAGGCGTCAAATTAGTAAAACGTGAAGTTGTCCGGGTAATTACTCCGGGGACCGCGATCGACCAGCAGCTCATCGAGTCGAAGGAAACGGTCTATCTCGCCGCGGTTTGCGGCGACGGTCAAACGTACGGAGCCTCGTTCCTGGAATTGTCGTCGGGACAGTTCATGGCTACGCAATCCTCCGGTTCTGGTGCGTGGGATAAAATTCGCGACGAAATAGGTTCCTTTGCGCCGCGTGAAGTCCTCTACCCGCCGGAAATGGAGGATCTCATTGTCCAGTGTTTTGGAAAGAAGCCGGATCAAACACTATTTTCGAGCGATCAAGCCAACCCCGTATCGACGTCGGATCTGACTATTACTCCGCTCATGTCTGGCGAATTTGACCATCTGTCAGCCAGCGACCTACTCCGGAACCAGTTTGGTGTTGCTGAACTAACCGCCTTTGGACTTGCGGCAAAAACGGAAGCGATCAGATCGGCGGGAGCCTGTCTAAAATATGCTCACGACACGCAGCGAGCGTCCGCAGGACATATTTCGAAGATCGAATATTTTGAAAGTTCGGATTGCATGACGCTCGATGCGGTGACACTTCGCAATTTGGAGATCGTCGATGCGAGAGGCGAGAAAGACAAACGAACATTATTTGACGTTATCGATGAGTGCGTAACGGGAATGGGATCCCGTCTTTTAAGACAGTGGTTGGTCCGGCCATCTATTAAAAGGGGCGAGATACAGACACGCCTCGCTGCGGTTACGGAGCTTTCCGACACGATATTTCGGGAGAAATTACGATTTCTGCTTAGAGATGTCAGCGATCTGGAACGATTGATCGGTCGCCTCAATCTGGGCACTGCCTCGCCGCGTGACCTGATCGCGTTAAATCGCTCGATCAAGCAATCGCCCAAGGTAAATGAGGTTATGACGGACTCGACCTCTCTTTTATTGCAGGTTTTATCCGAAAACATATTCGAACTTCCTGGTATCCGCGACTTGATCGACAGTGCGATCAGTGACGAACCTCCGATCAACATTAATGATGGCGGAGTGATCCGCGGCAGCTACAACCCGGAACTCGATGAGCTACGTTCGATATCGTCGTCGGCGAAGCAGATCATCGCAAGTCTCGAAGAACAAGAGCGAAAACGAAGCGGGATCAGTAATCTCAAGATCCGATTCAACAGTGTTTTTGGCTACTACATCGAGGTTTCGAAGGGTAATGTTTCAAAAGTTCCCGAAGATTATGAGCGGCGTCAGACACTCGCAAACGCCGAGCGCTATTCGACGCCGACTCTCAAGGAACTGGAACAAAAGGTGTTGGGTGCCGATGACCGGATAGTTCGGCTCGAACACGAGCTTTTTACAGATGTTCGAACTCAGGTAACCGCCGAAACTCGAAACCTGCAGTCGACGGCCCGTGCCTTTGCAACGCTCGACGCTCTCTGTTCGCTCGCGGAGGCGGCGGCAAGGCGTAATTATGTTGCTCCAACGCTTCACGATGGCGATGAGATCGAGATCAAGAATGGCCGCCACCCGATCGTTGAGGCGTTCTTAAAGGAATCGTTTATTCCGAACGACACCTTGATGAACAACAGCACGGACCGACTACTCATAATCACAGGTGCAAACATGGGCGGAAAGTCGACCGCACTCCGGCAGATCGCACTGATACAGATACTCGCGCAGATCGGTTCGTTTGTTCCTGCCACGTTTGCAAAGCTTCCGATCATCGATCGGGTTTGGACGCGCGTCGGTGCCTCCGACGATCTGGCGTCAGGACGTTCGACGTTTATGGTCGAGATGACCGAGACGGCGGCTATTCTTCACAATGCGACACCGAGAAGCTTGATACTGCTCGACGAGATCGGCCGCGGCACTTCGACTTTTGACGGTTTGTCGATCGCGTGGGCGGTTGCCGAATACCTGCATAATTCGACGGACCATTCGGCAAAAACCTTATTCGCAACTCATTATCACGAATTAACTGAACTCGCGGAGAATCTGCCTGGAGCCCGTAACTATCAGATCACTGCATCCGAAAAGGACGGTGACGTCGTCTTTTTTCATAAGCTGCAGCCCGGTAAGGCCTCAAAATCATATGGTATAGCCGTCGCGAGGCTGGCGGGACTTCCTCAAACGGTGATCGAGCGTGCAAAGGACGTACTAGCGAAACTCGAAAAATACGAACTTGCAGTATTCGCCGATGAAACCAAATCGGGCCTCGCCAAGGCTGCCGGTGGACACGCAGTTTCCCAGTTTTCGCTCTTCGCGGTTTCGAACGAAGGAGTAATTGATGAGCTTCGCGATATTGATATCGATCAACTCGACCCAAGTGAAGCTAAATCGCTGCTTTCGCGAATTAAGACGCGAATCATATAATGCAGACACGGAAGGGGCCTTTTCCCGATTTTAGCTTATGACAAACAGACGAGACTTTTTGAAGATCGCGGCCGCCGGAGTGCCGCTAATGACCGCTGGTCAGATATTTGGCCAGAAGAAGACCGGTACGTCCTATGCAAAGCCGGTTGTAATTTCAACGTGGGATAGCGGCATCCGGGCAAACGCGGCTGCGTGGATGGTTCTCGCCAAACAAGGCACATCGGTTGACGCGGTTGAACAGGCGGCCCGTTCTGCCGAGGACGAACTTACCTGCTGCGTGGGGCTTGGAGCATATCCCGACCGGGACGGCTACGTTACGCTCGATGCGTCGATCATGGACCACAATGCCAATATCGGCAGCGTGATCTACCTTCAGCATATTAAGAATCCGATCTCAGTAGCGAGAAAGGTCATGGAGACCAATAAACACGTAGCTCTAGCGGGTGACGGTGCTCTTCAGTTCGCGCTAGAGCACGGATTTGAACGTAAGCCGGACGGACTTTCGGACGACGCAAAAAAGGCTTGGGCTGAGTGGCTGAAAAAATCGGAATACAAGCCGGTGATCAATATTGAGAACAGCAAACCTGGCGGATCGGAAGGTCCGAGTTCACCACCGTTCTTTTCAGACGGAACTCCAAATCATGACACGATGGGCACGATCGCTCTTGACGCCGCGGGTAACCTTTCGGGGGCGGTGACCACGAGTGGAATGGCGTTCAAGATGCACGGCCGCGTGGGCGATTCGCCGATAATCGGCGCCGGGTTGTTCGTTGATAACAAGGTCGGTGCCGCAACTAGTTCCGGTGTGGGCGAAGAGGTGATCCGCATCTGCGGGACTCACCTGGTGATCGAATTAATGCGATTTGGTTATTCACCAGAAAAAGCATGTGCCGAAGCAGTAAAGCGGATCATCGACCGTGATCCGGTCGCTGCTAAGGAACTTCAAGTTGGATTTGTTGCAATTTCGAAACGCGGCGAAGTCGGGGCTTTTGCCGTGCAGAAAGGTTTCAGCTATTCGGTGACGAACGCCTCGATAAACAAAACATTGCCCTCAAATAGCTTTTTCAAATAGGGTTGTCGGGTTTGAGCCGTTGGCCTGAATAGATGTGAAAATGGAGATGCTTTGATTCCTGGTATTCACCAACATTCGTCAAAACCCTTGCTGCACCCCGTTCTCTTACGACATCTGCGGCGACCGTTCGGATAACGGCAAACAATTTGACAAGCATCCCGTCATCATTATTGTCCATCGTGATGAGTGACGAAATGTGTATTTTCGGAATAACGACGATGTGAGTCTCCCAGAATGGGCGTGTATGGTGGTACGCAAGCACATCTTCGGTTTCGCGAACTACTTCGACCTCGACCCGGCCGTTCAATACGTTTTCGCAATAAAAATCCTCTTCCATTGGCGGATAATTTGACTCGCTTTATAATGCGACTTCCGGCTGATAAACTCCAAAATTAGCATAGACCCCTTAAATTTTCATGAGCGACACCCTTCGAGATCTTTCATTTAGCGAAAAGATCGGCCAACTTTTCTTTATCGGCATAGCGGGTACGAGCATGGATCTCTTAACCAGCGAGCTGATCAGGGAGACCCGCCCGGGCGGTGTGTGCCTGTTTTCCCGCAACATTCACGAGTCAACGCAAACGTGCAAACTCATCGATGATATTCGAGAGACCTCCGCGTCATTGCCGTTTTTGAGCCTCGATCAGGAGGGCGGCACAGTCGATCGACTTCGGCGGATCGTGACCTCGATGGCTCCCGCAAACCGCGTTCGAACAGCCGACGAAGCGTCGAGAATGGGTGCTCTGATCGGCGAGACGCTCGGGTTGCTCGGCTTCAATATGGATTTCGCCCCCGTCGTCGATGTTGTAGATCAAGAACGTAGAGGTTCGTCGAACGGATTATTCTCGCGCCCTTTCGGACGATCAAAGGATGATGTTCTTATCCTCGCGGGTGAGTTTTTGCGAGCTTTGCAAGCAGCCGGGCCGATCGGATGCTTGAAGCATTTTCCCGGGCTCGGAGCGGCGATCGTTGATTCGCACGAAGAACTGCCCGTGGTCGAGATCACCCGTGACGAATTGTATGCAACGGATCTATTTCCATACCAGCGGCTTATTGAGGCCGGTGACGTTCACGCCGTGATGGTCGCACACGCCAGCTATCCGAGGGTTGACTTGCAGGAACGTGACCAAAATGGCAAACTCATACCGTCCTCTTTGAGCAAAAACTTCATCACAACACTGCTTCGTGGCGAGCTTAACTTCAATGGGCTTGTTATAACGGACGACCTTGAAATGGGAGCAATCGTTAAGAATTACGGGATAGGCGAGGCATGTGTAATGGCCGTCGAAGCAGGTGTGGACATGCTCGCGATCTGCGCCGACCGTGAAGCGATCCGGGCAGGGTTTTCAGCGGTCACGAGGGCATTTGAGACTGGACGTCTCGATGAATGCCTTTTAGAAGCGTCTGTCGCCCGCATCTCTGCCTTAAAGGCCCGTTTGACCAGGCCCCGTGAGTTTGACGCCGTCCGTCTGTCAGAACTTTCCAGCGAGATCGCCGTATTCAACTCGCATCTTCAAGCCGAATAAGGAGTTTCGATTTGCGAAAAATATTTCTTTTTACGTTTTTAATCGTTCTATCGTCAGTGTTCTCGTGCCGTAAGCGAAATGCGGACTATGTAACGGTGGCGTTGCCCGAAAAATTTTCGGCATTCGACACCTTGACCTCAACCGCGGCTCCTGACGCGTCGGCGGAACGAGTTCGAAATCTAATGTTCAACGCTCTCGTAAAAAAGGACGCGAATTTCGATTACGTTGGCGAGTTGGCGAAAGAGATCACGACCTCGCCTGATGGAATGACGATCACCTTCAAATTGCAGGACGGGGTCAAGTTTCACAATGGAAAGGAATTTACCTCGGCCGATGTAAAATATACGTTCGACGAGATGTTTAACGCAAAAAGCTTCAAGTCCGGAGCATTTTTTGATACGGTCCCAGCTGATAAAAAGGCGGCTGCGGTTCCAACCACAACACCGCCGGTCCAAGCAAATTCTAATACGGCCAACAAGGTGGACATTGCCCCGTCGGAAGCACCAAAAACCAAGAGTATCGCGCATATCGAATCTCTAACGACTCCTGACGCGAAGACTGTCGTTTTTAAAGTCGCTCGCCCGGCGCTTCGCAACCAACTCTTATCCAATCTCGTCGCCATTCCTATCATTCCCGAAGGAACGGTCGGTCAGCAAAAGGAAAGCCCGGTCGGCTCGGGCCCTTACAAATTCGTGAGTTTTGATGCTTCGCAGAATGTCGTCGAGCTCGCCGCCAATCCGGACTATTGGGACGGACCGCCTAAGGTTCAGAAGCTGCGGGTGAAAACCGTGGCGGATGCTAATTCCCTTCAGGCAGAGCTTCAGACCGGCGGAGTAGATATAGCACCGAACCCGAATAATCTGCCGCCCGACACGCTCAAGTCGCTGAGCAATAGCCCTAACCTCAAAGTAGAGCAGTCGGATGGTTCGAATATTCAATACCTCGTATTTAATACGCAATCCGCGCCGCTTAACAATCCAAAGGTTCGTCAGGCCATCGCTTATGCGATAGACCGGCAAAAGATAGTTACGCAGTTATTATTAGATCAGGCTCAGGTCGCAGATTCCATGCTCCCGCCTCAGTCGTGGGCCTACGCGACTGGTACCAAGTATGTTTTCGACGCGGCTAGGGCAAAACAGCTGCTTCAGGAGGCGGGCTACAAAAATGAGCCGATAAACTTTAAATATGGTGCCGGAAACGCATATGTAAACCAATACTCTCAGGCGATTCAAAGCTCGCTCACCGAGATCGGACTGAACGTCCAGATCGAGACGCTTGACCGGCCGACCATCGTTGCCCAACTTGCCCAGGGCCAATTTCAGATGTACACGGGCATCTGGGTTGGCGGCAATCAGGACCCGATCTTTTTCCGAAACCTGTTCTCGTCTACGATGATCCCAAGTGCATTCGTTCCGTGCTGCAACCGCGGTAGATATTCAAATCCGGAAGTCGATAACAATATTGATGCGGCGATCAACGAGACGGACAAGGCAAAGGCGAAGGAATTTTATGGAGCGGTCTGGAATACGGTCAGCAACGATTTACCGTTGTTGCCGCTTTGGTATCCGGCAAATATAGTCGTAGCCAACAAACGTATTGGCAACATCAAGATGAACGCGAGCGGTGATTGGGGCTTCTTAAAAGATATTACAGTCAGTAATTAATGAGGGCTCGAGCATAAACTTGACAAAAGCCTGTCAATAGCTAAAATAATTGTTTGCCACGCGGGAGTAGCTCAGTGGTAGAGCGCGACCTTGCCAAGGTCGAAGTCGCGAGTTCAAATCTCGTCTCCCGCTCCAGTTCTCAAAAGGAGAAAGGATAAGGGCGAAAGGATAAAGTTTTTGGCTTTATCTTTATCCTTTACACTTTCTCCTTTATCCTTTGCGGTGGGGCGGCGTAGCCAAGTGGTAAGGCAGAGGTCTGCAAAACCTTTATTCATCGGTTCAATTCCGATCGCCGCCTCCAAAATAAAACTAGTTCTCCGAGCGGCCCATTTGGGTCGCTTTTTTGATTTGTGCGTGATATTTCTGCGAAGAGGACCTGCGGTCGCCGCAAAGGAATGCAATTTTACTGGTAACGGGGATTTCGCTGGTAGTGCGGCGACTACTTTTTGTGGTAACTTGAGTTTTAGCTGCTTATTTTCGACAACGATGGTTTTCGTCTTTTTAACTACAATTTCAAAGCTCCGAACAATTGCCCGTCTCGTGAGGATACAGTCCTTAATTCTGGCACTTGGTGCTATTACATTATCTCTATCGCTGCCGATTCAAGCTCAGCAATCTGATCAAAAGGACCGGCCCGTCATCGTTCAGCCAGGGGCTCCCGGCGAACCAACCCGAACATTGCCATCCACGACGAGGGCGAAGTTGCCTGCGCGTTCGCCTAAGGATGTTGAGTTTATGCAGGGGATGATCATGCATCATGGCCAAGCTGTCGAGATGACTGCGATGATCGGGTCCCGTTCAGAGAACAAAGGGCTTCGCCTTCTCGGGGCTCGCATCAGTCATTCACAGTCGGACGAAATGAGGTTTATGAACCGGTGGCTTACGGCCCGCGGCGAGCCGATCGAGATGTCGATGCCGGAAATGAAAGGCATGGATATGCCTGGGATGAAGATGCCCAGCCATCAGATGCTTATGCCGGGAATGCTTTCGGCTAAGCAGATGGATGCGCTGAAAAAGGCAAAGGGCGTGGAGTTTGACCGACTGTTTTTAGCTGGAATGATCCAACATCATACCGGAGCTTTGACAATGGTCCAGGACCTTTTCGATACGGCCGGTGCCGGCCAAGACGCCGACCTTTTCAATTTTGCTACCGATGTCGACAGCGGCCAGCGGTCCGAGATCAGGATCATGCAAGGCATGCTGGATAAGAAACAATAAGGAGATACTAGATGATTCGAGCACGCATTTTTTTCTTGTGTTTACTAACAGCTTTGTTTTGCGCCTCAGCCTTTGCGCAAAACAATCCGTTCGCTCCGCAGCCGGCTCCGCCGCTGCCCGCCGGAATGACCGGTGCGGATGTAAATGATCCGCGAGCCAAACTAAAGCCGGGTATGTACGACGCAGGTGAGGCCGCCTATGGCTTAAAGCTCCTGACGATGTTGAAAAAGCCGGAACCATTTCAACTTTCATCCGATCCGAATGATGCAAAAGTAAATAAGGGTGTTACGGCTATCGCTGGTGATCCGAAGAATGTACCGGAGTCGATGAAGCTCGTGCTCGCCGGACTTGCATTTGCGAATTCCGACCTTGCTTTCCAGGGCAACCATGTTTTTCAGGGCAATTTTTATGGCTTTAGCATTTACGACGTGTCAGATTCGGCCAAAGCAAAGCCGATCTCAACGATCATTTGCCCGGGCGGCCAGGGTGATCCGTCGGTCTATAAAAATCTTCTATTTTTTTCGGTCGAGATGCAAAACGGCCGCCTAGACTGCGGCGAGCAGGGATTTCCTGTTCCGGCACCGCCGGCAGCCGGACAACCGCCTGCACCATCCGCGGAAAAAGACCGTTTCCGTGGCGTCCGCATCTTCGATATTAGCGACATCGAGCATCCAAAACAGGTAGCGGCCGTGCAAAGCTGCAGAGGTTCGCACACCCACACGCTCGTTGTCGACCCCAACGACAAGGACAACGTATACATTTACATCTCCGGTACCTCCGGGGTGCGACCCGACGCGGAACTCGCTGGCTGCTCGAGTGGTACGCCCGACAAGAATCCAAATACGGCGCTTTTTCGTATCGACATCATTAAGGTGCCGTTGAAAGCTCCTCAAAACTCTAAGATCGTAAACAGCCCTCGAATCTTCATGGACGCACGATCGGGCGAGATCGCTGGTATCAGCAGCGCCATAGCTCACGGAACCGACAAGGCTCAGCCCACTAATCAGTGCCATGACATCACCGTATATTCGGCTATCGGTCTAGCGGCCGGCGCTTGCTCTGGTAATGGGATCATTCTCGACATCAAAGATCCTGTCAATCCAAAGCGCGTCGACGCCGTCAATGACCCGAATTATTCCTATTGGCACTCGGCAACATTTTCGAATGACGGCAAAAAGGTCGTGTTTACGGATGAGTGGGGTGGCGGCACCAGTGCTCGATGCCGTGCAACGGATCCAAATGTTTGGGGTGCCGACTCGATCTTCAATATCGAAGCGGGCAACAAGCTTAAATTCGTCAGCTATTACAAGATGCCGGCGGCACAGACTGATTCGGAGAATTGTGTGGCCCACAACGGCTCGCTCATTCCGGTTCCCGGCCGAGACATTTTAGTTCAGGCGTGGTATCAGGGCGGCATTTCGGTGATGGATTTTACCGATTCCAGTCATCCGAAAGAGATCGCCTATTTCGATCGCGGCCCGATCGATCCGAATATGCTCGTCCTCGGCGGAGACTGGTCAGCCTATTGGTATAACGGCAAGATCTATGCTTCGGAGATCTCGCGCGGACTCGACATCTTTGAGCTGACGCCAAGTCAGTTCCTAACTCAAAACGAGATCGACGCGGCAAAATCGGTCAAGGTCTCCGAGCTCAACGTTCAGAACCAGCAAAAGATCGTTTGGCCAAAGGGCAAAGCCATGGGCCTTGCGTTCGTCGATCAGCTCGAGCGCTCGGGTAGTCTTTCGGCAGCTCAGATAACGGAGCTTCGCCAGGCCATCGAGCAGGCGGATGCCAAGGGCGATGTTTCGAAATTAGCGGACCTCGCAACGAACGTTGAGAAACTTGCGATCGCCGCCAAGAACCCCATGGACGCCAAGCGTCTGACGGCATTGGCTGGGTTCCTGAATCCAGCTTCGCATTGATCGGTTGGACATTGGATCGGGTGCTGCTCGAAAGGCAGCACCCGATTTTTGTGTGATGAAACATCTATGAACGAGCTGCTTGAACAATTTCAGAAAGACGGTTTCCTGATATTGGAAGGATTCAATTCTGACAAAGAGTGTGACGAACTCGTCGCGAGGGCCGCGGAGTTGTCGGCGGCGTTCGATTATGACGGGCATCCGTCGGTGTTTCAGACGTCGGAGCAGGAACGGACGAGCGACGAATATTTTTTGGAATCGGGCGGAAGGATCTCCTTCTTTTTTGAAAAAGATGCTTTTGGTGCGGACGGCAAACTAAAGAATGACCTTTTTCATTCGCTCAACAAGATCGGGCATGCGCTGCATGATCTGGATCCGGTTTTTGACCGGTTTTCGCGGTCACCGCAGATGAAGCAGTTGGCGGCTGATCTCGATTTGTCCGATAGGCTGATCATCCAGAGCATGTACATTTTCAAACACGCGTCGATCGGCGGTGTTGTCGACGTACATCAGGATTCGACGTTTTTATACACCGAGCCGCGATCTTGCATCGGATTTTGGTTCGCACTCGAAGACGCGACAGTCGAAAACGGGTGTATGTGGGCCGAGCCGGGCGGACATCGAACCGCGTTACGATCGTGGTTCAAAAGAAAGGACATCGTTGGAACTGAATTCGAGGTATTCGACAATTCCCCGCTTACAACTGATGGAATGAAGCCGCTCGAGGTCAAAAAAGGTGCGTGTATCGTTCTCGATGGCCTGTTACCGCATTGCAGCTATCCAAATACCAGTTCGAAATCCCGGCAAGCATATACGATACATACCATCAACCCATCCGCCGTTTATCCAACGGAAAATTGGCTGCAGCGAGATCCGTCCGGCATAGCCCCGATCTAACCAAATCAAGCGATATATCGGTTGAAAAAGCGGTCAGCGCCCATACGGATCATTGAGCTCCTGTTCGGATGACCCACGGCATCCGGACATTTGCTGCCGACAGTCGCTAAACTTTTCGGCCACCCAGTTTCGCAGCAAAAGCGTGCTTTCAAAGGCCACATAGCCGACCATGAAACACAACAAAATAGCGATGATCGAAAGTGCTGTATTTTTCTTCATTACCTTTTTTGCCCCTAGTTGAGATCGTTCTTACAAATTAAGAGATCACGAATAATGACAAGATCTTTATAGGGCGATAATGAAGACGGATAAAATTCGAGCCTAGCTTATACCCGTTAATCAGCGATTGTCAACGCTCTGACGGTGCTCGGTTCTCTAGAGCTGTTTACCTGGGTTCCCAGCAATTGATTTTAGGCGTTCACGGTGGTAATCTCATCTCGCTCCAAATCGCAAAGATCTGCACAACTTCGAAACCTTTTTCGCTCAAAGGATGAAACCGGGTTCGCCTGGAATGTAGATCATTATCAAAGCCCTAAAGGGCTGTTTCAAAAGGAAGTTCAGGCCTATATGTCGCTTAACAAACAAATTGCCGTCGTTTCATTTATCTTAGCCGCAGCGATCGTAATGATCGGACAGACGGCCACACGTCCGCTCAGGGTTGATGATCTATTCAGGATCAAGAATGTAGGCGATCCGCAGGTTTCGCCCGATGGGAAATGGGTCGCCTACGTTCTTTCTACAACCGATGCCAAAACCGACAAATCGGACTCGGATGTGTGGATGATCAGTTGGGACGGGAAGGTGAACAAACAGATCACTTTTTCGAGCGACAGCGAGAGTTCGCCTCGCTGGAGCCCCGACGGTAAGCACCTGTCGTTTGTTTCGTCTCGGCCCGGGCCGAACAAAGGCAGTCAGGTTTGGCTGCTCGACCTCAGCGGTGGCGAAGCGATGCAGATGACGGAGGTTACCGGACGGCTGCAAAGTTATCAATGGTCCCCGGACTCAAAGCGGATGGTGATGGTCATCGGCGATCCTGACCCCGACGAACCCGCCGCTCCGGCCGCAGGGGCAAACGCCAAACCACCGAAACCGATCGTCATCGACCGCTACAGATATAAGCAGGACGTTCAGGGATATCTCCTTTCAGGCCGGCACAGTTACGTTTATTTGTACGACATTGCGGGCAAGAAGCTCGACCGGCTGACCAAGGGTAAGCCGGACGAATCGACGCCGGAATGGTCGCCCGACGGCGGTCGCATCGCCTATACGAGCAACCACAGCGAAGACCCGGATCGCGACCCGATCATTCAGATCTTTGTCGCAGAGGCAAAACCGGGATCGCCGGAAAAACAGGTCACGCCCGTTTCAAGCCGTGGCAACCGCGGCCTCCAATGGAGCCCTGATGGCAAAACGATCGCGTTTTTGGAGACCGACGAGCGAGCGGTATCGGCCTACAGCATGTCGCATTTGACGACTGTTGCCTCGGATGGAAGTTCGGCCCCTGCAAGGGTAAAGGCTGTCGAGGCACTTGATCGTGGCGTATCAAACCTCGTTTACAGTGCTGACGGCCGCTCGATCTCGTTTTTCGTGACGGATGACCGTTCAGTGTACCCGGCGAAGGTTGATGTGGCCGCAGGAAAGGTTGATCGCCTGATGTCGCCGCCGATCGCCATCAACACGTGGGACCAGGCGAATGGGCACATTGCCGTGCTAGCGGGTGGTGACGAAAAAGCGACGGAGATGTACGCGTTTGAAAATGGCGGTCTGCGGCAACTGACGCATCACAACGACGCTCTTTTCGCGGAATTGAAGTTAGGTGCGACCGAGGATGTAAATTTTACTAGTAAGGACGGAACCGAGGTCCACGGCCTGCTGACATATCCGACTGGGTACGTTAAAGGTACGCGAGTTCCCTTGCTGCTCAGGATCCATGGCGGGCCGAATGGCCAGGACCAGCATTCGTTTAGCGGCGAGCGGCAGTTTTTTGCAGCTAATGGTTATGCCGTTTTGGCGGTCAACTATCGCGGGAGTTCAGGCCGCGGGAGCAAGTTTTCGAGAGCGATCGCCGCCGACTGGGGACACTACGAGGTCGAAGACCTCCAAGCTGGCGTCGATCATGTTATAAAAATGGGCGTCGCCGATCCTGACAAGCTGGGGGTTGGAGGTTGGAGCTACGGCGGTATCCTGACTGACTATATGATCGCCAGCGACAATCGGTTCAAGGCCGGGACGAGCGGCGCCGGTACGGCGTTTACGGTCGCTTTTTACGGTACGGACCAGTACATCACTCAGTACGATTTCGAGATCGGCCCGCCGTGGGACCCCAAAGCGTGGGAGACATATCAAAAGATCTCGTATCCCTTCCTGCACGCCGACCGGATAAAGACGCCGACGCTCTTCCTCGGCGGTGAACGCGACTTTAATGTGCCGATTCAGGGCGGCCAGCAAATGTATCAGGCCCTCAGGAGTCTCGGGGTCGATACACAGTTGATCATTTATCCGAATGAATTCCATGGCATTTCACGGCCGACCTACGTTCGCGATAGATACGAACGGTACCTCGGCTGGTATGACAAATATGTTAAGAAGATCAAACCTGAGCCTGCTCCAATGCTCGCGAGTTGGGAAGGCAAATGGATCGGAAAACTTGTGAATCTGCCATCGAAGCCGAGTTCCCCGCCCGTCGAGGTAACGATGGAGATCGGTGCATTTCCGATAGCTGACGGAGCTTGCAGTATGTGGAAGACAACCTATTCGGAGGCAGGCTCGGTCAAGTCGGTGAAGGACTATAAGCTCTGTCGCGGAACAGGTCCGGACGATCTCTATATCGACGAAGGCGGTACTAGATTGGCCGCAAAGATAATTGGCGACGCCCTCGTTTCGCCATTCAAGGTCGACAACAATTTGCTGATATCGACGACGCGGCTGCGCGGCGAGACCCTCGAACAAGAGATCCTGACGGTTGATGATAAGCCGGCGACAACCGGCATCCTTTCGATGACTCCGAAAGGGATCCAGCGGATCGAGCTGAAACGCGTTGCGGAGAAGAAATAGTTAACTAGGAGCTAACATCATGCGAAGACATTCATTTGGACGAATTTTGTTGTGGTTGGTAATTTCGGTTTTCCTGGTTTCGAGCGTTTTTGCCCAGAACCGGACGCCTGCCGATCTGGAGACGATCGCGAAACGAAATGCGATCGAGGCAGAGCTTGAGTCCGTGGCCACGATATACCGCAAGGTGATGGTGCCGATGCGTGACGGCAAGCGGATGGCGGCTGACATTTATCGTCCGAAAGATAACTCAAAGCAGTATCCGATCATCTTTTCGCGAACGCCTTACAATTTTAATTTTTGGGACGTAAGGCTCGGTGCTCCGCGGGATATGACGACGATTCTCGACGCGGTGAAACGCGGCTACGCGTACGTTGTGATGAACGAACGCGGCCACTTTTTCTCGGAGGGAAACTACGACATCCTGGGCCCGCCTACGACCGATGGAGACGACGCGATCACCGCAATGACAAAACAGCCTTGGTCGAACGGCAAAGTGGGCACGATCGGCTGCTCCTCGACCGCCGAATGGCAAATGGCCGTAGCTGCGATGGGAAATCCTGGTTATACGACGATGATCGCCCAGGGGTTTGGAGCCGGTGTCGGGCGTGTCGGGCCATATTACGAGCAGGGCAACTGGTATCGCGGCGGTGCGGTTCAGATGCTTTTTATCGCATGGCTCTACGGCGAGCAAAATCAGGTGCGGCCGATGATGCCGGCGGATGCGACTACCGAGGACTTGATCCGAGCATCGAAGTCGTTCGATTTTGCTCAACAAGCTCCGCCTGTCGACTGGTCAAAGGCCCTGCGACATTTGCCTGAGATGGACATCATCAAAGCAGTCGACGGGCCACATGGCATTTTTGCCGATAAAATGCCGGTGCCGACTGGCGGAGCAATGATACAGCGGACTCCCAATGATCCGGCCTGGTTCAAGGGCGGATTGTTTCACGATAATATGAAGATCAATATCCCCGGATTTTGGTTTATGTCGTGGTACGACGTATCGGTCGGGCCGAACCTTGCGACCTACAATCACGTTCGTAAAACCGCGAGCCCGGATGTTGCCGATAAGCAATACGCGGTGATCGCCCCGACCCTTCACTGCAGCTACACGCGGGCGACAGAAAACACTATCGTCGGCGAGCGAAGCATGGGCGACGCGCGGCTCGATTACAGCAAGATGACCTACGACTGGTTCGATCATTTTCTGAAGGGTGAGAACAACGATGTCCTGAAACGGCCAAAAGTTCAGTATTTCACCATGGGAATGAACAAGTGGCAGTCTTCGGAGTCATGGCCACCGGCGGGTGCCGAGCCGATGAAGTTTTATCTCGCAAGCAGCGGCAAGGCCAACACCGCGAAAGGTGACGGCGTGCTGACGACCACGCCTCCCGCAAACGACGCTCCCGACAGCTTTGCCTACGACCCGATGAACCCGGTCCCCTCTTTTGGCGGAAATGTTTGCTGTACCGGCAACGCTGTCCAGGGCGGTTCGTGGGACCAGAGCAAGATGGAAGAACGGCCCGACATTCTCGTGTACAGTTCGGACGTGCTGAAAGAAGGTTTTGAGTTGAGCGGGCCGATAAACGTCAGCCTGTACGTTTCGTCGGATGCCAAGGATACGGATTTTACGGTTAAGCTGATCGATGTCGACGAGAACGGCAAGGCCTGGAATCTCGACGAAACTATCCAGCGAATGCGGTACCGCAACGGCTACGACAAACCGCTGGCGTGGATGGAATCGGGCAAAGTCTACAAAATGTCCTTTCAGCCGATGAACACCAGCAACTACTTCGCCGTCGGTCATCGGATAAGGATCGAGATATCAAGCAGTAATTTCCCGCGTTTCGACCGCAATATGAACACCGGCGGCAATAACTTTGACGAAGCAAAGGGTGTGATCGCCAATAATGCTGTTCATCATTCGAAGCAGTATCCGGCGGAGGTTACGATATCGGTTGTTCGGAAGAAATAAGCCTTCTCGATCGATCAATTCTAGACAAAAACGACAGATCGCTAAGTTATTAAAATCCATTCAGGAAGGCGGGTTCACCCCCGCTTCTTACTAACCTAGACACGAAAAAAGGCGGGAGGTAAACCCGCCTTTCAGACCTACGCTAAGTGGATCTATTCAGAGTGCTATCTTTCCGCGAGCTTTCGTCCGGCGTTCAAGTTGTCAAAGTTCAGGATCGCATTGAAAACAAGAAAGTAACTACCTTGCGTCTCGGCCCTCCAGAACGGCAGGTTTGAATAAAGGATGACGTGTCCGCTATCGAGTGGAACATCGACGATCGCAGGCTTTTGGGCAATCTCGCCGCCGCCTTCGAGGAGGCCTGAGATAAGTAGGTTGCCACCGTCGCTCCAGCGAAGGATCACTCTCGGACGCTGGTCAGGCGGAATGACGTTGACGCCGTTCCTCATGTCTTCGGGCTTAACGGGGCCGAGTTCCCATGGATTGACCTTTGGTTCATCCGGAATTTCGTCGGGTGTTCGATTTTGAACGAGATCCTGATCGTCGGCAGATCCCCGGCCGGTCAATCGACTTCCTCCGCGTCCTCCTCCTCGTCGTCCGCCGCCTACAAAGTTACTTACGCTCAGGATCGGGCCGCCGGCACAAAATACCGACAGATCCTCCGGGCCGTAACCGTACATGATGGGGCTTTCGCTGTCGACCGGTTTGGAACGAAGAACGCTGCCCGTCACCCGAAGGCTCCGGGCCGGCTGGACCAAAACGCCCTTTGTCATTCCGCTTGCGATCGCAAACTCTGACGTATCGCTCGCCGTAATGAACAGGCCGCCCTTTGAAACAAAATCCCTCAGATTTTTGACACCGCTCAAACCAAGGCCGGGCCGCATGTCATCGGTAGACGCGATCTTGCCGATATTTGGCGTCAACGTAGTTGTTTTCCACGGGATCGGGTTGCCGTACATCGGCATACCCTCAATGATCTGCTGACTTCCTCGTCCAACCGGAGCAAATACGATCACATCATATTTTGCGTTCAAGTTTGAGTTGGCCGAGACATCCTGAGTGCTAATGTAGTCGTAGGGCACCTTGAGACGGTCAAATTCCAGTCGCCACCAGCCCTCGTCCTGCGTCGAAAGCCATGTGTGCATGATCGCGATCCGTGGAGCTTTTACGGCATGGGTTTTGACGGTAGGCACGGCGTCGGTGGCAAAGGCCTTGAGACCCAGTTCGGAGGTTACTCGGAACATCTCGTCGGTTGTAACGCCTCTTATGATGAAGGACCCGCGGTTAAACTTCTGACCAGCGGCCTCGAAAGGTACCTCGGCGGTCTCGAACTGAGCGGCCTTTAGCCTGTAGCGAAGCGAAACGAGCTCATTGTCGGCATTGTGGTTGACAATAAAAGCTTTGCCGGTACCCATGACACCGCCATTGGCAAGGACCGGGCCTTTAACCATTTCCATCGGCGTATCAAGAAACTTGGCGTCGGTGACACGGGCGGTACGCACGTTTCCGAGTTCACCAAATGACCAGGCAGTATCGTCGTAAATATCTTTCTGCGGATCGTCAGGCGCCCAATATTGAAGGTCGAGCATCATGTCGGCAATGCGGCTGTACGGCTGGTCCATTCGAACCACAAAGCTGCCGGCCGGAAACTCCTTTGTCACAGGTTTATCAGCTTCCTTTTTGTCTTTGTCGGCTTTTTTCGCCGGCAGAGTGATCGTTGCCGGTGCGGTCGTGCGGTGGACCTCGCAACCCTGAGCCTGTAGGAGCCTGAGCAACTGAGCCTGGCCACCCGGACGTGGATCATCCGCGGGAAATACATAAGCCGCAGGGCCGGACTGTTTTGGCTTTAGGATCGAATTTTTGCTCTTTAGGTAGAAGTTTCGGAGAAAATATTTACCGTTTGCCGCGAAGTGCCCAAGCGAAACGATGAGGGCGGATTCCTGGTAATTATTGTTATTTCTCTGCGACCACATTGCCTTTGGCAGCGGTGGATTCTGTTTGTACCAGCGGCGTGAGTAGTCTGCCGGAGAAAGCGTCCGCTCCAAAGTATCGGCGCCGGCATTTCCAAACGTCTCGTAGAGGCGGCTAATGCCGTTATGCGAGGCCGCGATAAACATCAGGTAGCTCGGCGACCATGTATCAAAGGTTCCGTGAGTAAAGACCCCGGGCATTCCGAACTTGGTCATTTCAGAGACATTATTCCAGCCGATGATCTGCCATTCGTCCGTCAATATTGGGTCCAGCCAAGCATTATAAGGCTGATCGCCGACGGTGTTGTCATACAGGTATGGCACGGATTCATGAAGGTCGTGCAGCACCTGAACCTTCCACTCTTTGTAGGTGTTCAGCACGTTTTGCGTGAGCTTTAGCGACATCGCCATGGCATCACGGTTGTTGTCGTGTGCCACATAATGGCCCCAATAGACCATGTTGGGCCAGTTTTTGCCGGGATTGGCGAGATGCCAGTTGTATACGTCGACCACGCGGTTACGCCCATCAACCTCGACAACGGGAGTGATCAAGGTCACGAGGTTGTTCCGGATGTTCTTGTAATATTCGCTCTCGTCTACCGTCAGGCGATATGCGAGTTCCATCAAAGCCGTCGGCGAACCGGTTTCTGTCGAGTGGATAGTACCCGTAATGTAATAAACCGGTACCGATGCGGCGACGATCTTTTCGGCCTCGTCGTCATTCATCCCGATCGTTCGCGGGTCGGCGAGCTTGGCGAGGCGTTCACGATTCGTGGCGAGTTGGGCAATGTTCGCTTCGGAAGAAACCGCAACGGCGATCATTTCACGCCCTTCTTCGGTTGTTCCAATGGAAAAAACCTTTACGCGCGGGCTCGCCTTTTCGAGCAATCGCATGTACTTATAGACTTCCTCAGCGTATGGCAATTTGCCCGGTGCCCCGGCGATGTCGCCCAAGACCACCTTAGGCGTGGGAACGGTTTTCGAAGCCGGTAGAAAGTCGGTTAACGGCGAATTGAAGAACTTCTCGGTCGTGTATTCGGCGATTTTTTTTGTGTATTCCTCGTCGATCGGCTGGTTTGGGTCGCGTTGGGGCTTAACCATGACCGTTTGCGAAACAGCAACCGGAACAGCGAAAACGAGAAGGAGAGCAAAAAGGACGAGCATCCGCGCGATCTGGATCATTGCCATCTTGAAACCTCAGTATTTTGAATTAGAAATTTGTTAAAAGGGTAGCGTTCGAGTTTGCGAGTTCGTCGCGGCGGATTTACTAAACCGCTCACGTCAAACCTACTCGGACGCTCATCCCATTGATACGAATCACGAAATTGTAACGCATTTCCGATGCATCTGTCGAAAGGCGAAATCGGTCACCCGAATTTGGAGGCTTATCGAATAAATAAGCCGCAAATCGCAGGTGTAGATCGAACTAGATTATTCGTCCTAACAGTGCTATCCGCGGCCGTTTCCTTTCTTACCTTAAGGATGCATTGAGTTTCGCAAGAGCATCGGAGCCGGGGCAAAGATCTACTTTCCTCAATTGATTCAACGGCCTGGTGCTCGTCTGAATGGTGTCATGGAGCTCGACAGAGTTCTCGTCGATGTACAACAGGCCCGTGAGTATCTCGCCCTTATCCTTCGCACTTTGCACAGCGTTCATCGCCGAACGCCGGTTCGTCGGATCCCAATCTTTTTGAAGCTTGTGAAGCCGTATCTCGGAGCCATCGTGCATCGTAATGTCAGATAGATCGCCGGCCTCATAATTTGCTGTAATTTCTCGCATCATCGGAACAAAATCCATCGTCCCCGTTATCTCGATGTGTTCGCGAACGTAGTCATAAGACTTGGTCGAACCAGTATTGTTGTTAAAGGTAACGCAGGGCGAGATGACATTGAGAAATGCGAAACCCTTGTGTTTCATCGCTGCCTTCATAAGCGGGGTGAGTTGTTCTTTGTCACCGGAAAAACTTTGTCCGACGAATGTCGCTCCGAGTTCGATCGCCAGGCTAGCTAGATCGATTGCTTCAAAAAGGTTGACACTTCCTGCCTTGCTTTTCGAACCGACATCAGCGGTCGCGCTGTCTTGCCCTTTGGTCAAACCGTAGCACCCGTTGTTCATAACCAGGTAGACCATGTTCAGGTTTCGCCTGACCACATGAACAAATTGCCCCATTCCGATAGAAGCCGTGTCGCCGTCGCCCGACACGCCAAAATAGATAAGGTCGCGGTTCGCCAAGTTGGCACCCGTCGCCACGGAAGGCATGCGCCCATGCACTGAGTTAAACCCGTGCGAATTCGACAAAAAGTAGGCTGGCGACTTTGAAGAGCAGCCGATGCCCGAGAGCTTTGCCACCTTGTGTGGTTCGATGTTCAACTCCCAGCACGCCTGAACGATCGCCGCGTTGATCGAATCATGCCCGCACCCGGCACAAAGCGTCGAAAGTGAGCCCTCGTAATAATCGACCGTGTACCCAAGATCGTTCTTCGGCAAAGCGGGATGGCGGAATGTTGATCTAACGTATGTCATAAACGGGTGCGGCCATTCTTGTCCACGTGCTTCAGGGTTTCGGAATCCCCAAATCCTTACAAATTTTCAGAATCAGTTTGTCGTTGATCTCAGTGTGCCGCGGGACTGCTGACCGACGACTTTGGACCGGATTATGCCACCACGAATGGCTGCCGCCTTCGCGAAGCAATTCGCAGCCGTGTTTGTGTAGGTGGCGAATTAGGTCGCGTCGCTTCATGCCGCGATCAATGCTTTTTCAAAACCAACACCTGCCATACGACGAGCGTCCTCGCGGTTGAATTCCAATGCTTCGTTCAATGTGACTCGAAGGCTTTCAAGCAGCTCATCACGAGTCGATTCCTGACAATTTACGCCGGGAACCTCCTCTATCCAACCGATCCACCAATCGCCGTCTTGCTTTACAACTGCTGAGTATTGGTTTTTCATCGTAACGCTATTTTATCATGCCTCGACGATTCCCGAGTTGACGAATTACACTGGTACTCCGTACAAAGCCTCGAAAGCAAGCCCTCTTAATAGTTAACCGTGTACTCAAGCTCATTCTTAAGCAACGCCGGGTGTCGAAATGTTGATCTTACGTAGGTCATTTCTTGTTTATGCTACTTCTTATCTGCCTGAAAATATTATCCGCCGTGATCGGCATGCCGTCGTAGTTCAAGACTGAGATCAATTTTGATGCGTCCACACCTACCTCGATCATCATTAGACTGCGAAATTGGGCGTCGCGGTTTTGTTCGATGACGAAGATGCGATCATGCGAATGGACAAAGTCGCGAAAGGCCTTGCCGAACGGGAATGCTCGCGGGCGCATTGCGTCGAGGTGGATTCCCTCTTCCGTTAAGAGCTCTAGTGCCTCGATGGCCGCGTACGTAGATGTTCCAAAAAAGATCACTCCCGCGGCGAACTCGCTCGCTGCCGCTGCCGGTTCTGACTCTGCGTCTCCGCGTCTCTCCGGCGAATAAAACTCCGGGGACGGCACCAACTCCTTGGCGGTGTCCCACTTCTTGGCGAGGCGGTCGACGTTGCGGCGGTAGGCGTCGCCGTCTTCGGTATAGACGCCATATTCGTCGCGCGATGAGCCGCGTGTGACAAAGGCCCCGTAGGTCGTGTGAGTGCCGGCGATGGTTCGGTATGGAATACCGTCGTCGTCGATGTCAAGATAACGCCCAAACTTACCGCGAAACTGTTGGAGCGGCTCGCCGGCGGTCTCATTACTTCCGTCGTGGCCCGGAAGATCAGCGGAATTGTGGCGAGCCCCGTTGCCATTCGCGGGAGAATCGCCCTCGTGCAGGCTGGTCGAACGGGTGCCTGCATGAGACGCAGCCGAGATGCGGTCGAGCTGGTCGCTGGTCAGAACTTTTCCGCGATCATATACGCGACTGTCGTCCCAATCCAGAGGGTCCGTAACATGGTCGTTCATGCCGAGATCGAGGTCAGTCATGACGATGACAGGCGTCTGGAGGCGTTCGGTCAGGTCAAAAGCCTTAACTGTCATCTCAAAGCACTCTTTCGGTGATGCCGGAAATAGCAAGGGATGCTTTGTGTCTCCATGAGAAGCGTACGCTGCCAGCAAAATATCGGACTGCTGCGTCCGCGTCGGCATTCCGGTCGAAGGGCCGGTTCGCTGTACGTCGATTAGCACCGTTGGTATCTCAGCAAAGTAGCCAAGGCCGAGGAATTCGTTCATTAAGCTGATACCGGGTCCGCTGGTAGCTGTAAACGAGCGTGCTCCGTTCCAGGAGGCTCCCATAACCATGCCGATCGCCGCGAGTTCGTCCTCGGCCTGGACGATCGCGTAGTTGTTTTTACCCGTTTCAGGGTCAACGCGGTACTTTGATGCATATTTTGCAAAAGCGTCGACAACCGATGTCGAAGGCGTGATCGGATACCATGCGGCGACGGTCGCTCCCGCGTAGATCGCCCCCAAACCACAAGCCGAGTTGCCGCCGAAAAGTATCTTGTCGCCAAGCAGATCACGGCGTTCGACGCGGATATCGA
>JBBRSH010000067.1:0-23149 GCA_038245555.1 Pyrinomonadales bacterium
CCGCCCCGAGGGCTGGCATCATTGGCAGCCTGAGCGCGAGAAGACAGCGTACATGGCGGAGTTCGGATCCACTGGAAAGGGTGCTAACCCGACTGCTCGAGTCCCGTGGTCACACCAGTTGAACGCCGCCGACGCGGCCGCATTTTCGACCGAGAACTTTTTAAGAGGTAAAGATGGCTGGAATCCCAAAAAGCCCGACGACAAATGGCTCGAAAAAACGGAGCCTGATTGGAAACAGGTTTCATGGAATGAAGCTCTGCGCCAATCCGCCGCTTGGTACCAGACAGATGAAGCCGCTCGGATCGCCGACCAACTGCTGATCTATCAAAAAGACAACGGCGGCTGGGAAAAGAATATCGACATGGCGGCCATGCTTACGCAGAAGCAAAAAGAAGAGCTTGCGGCCAAAAAGTCCGATATCAGCGAGACGACGATCGACAACAAATCATCGTATACGCAAGCCGAATACCTGGCGAAGGTGATCACTGCGAGCCTACTGAAAACTGCGCCGCCCAATAATTTTCCGAAATACAAAGAGGCGTTCAACAAGGGCATTGACTACGTGCTTTCCTCCCAATACGAAAACGGCGGCTTTCCGCAATTCTTTCCTTTAAAGAAGGGCTATTACACCCACATCACGTTCAACGATGACGCTATGATCGGCGTTCTTGAGGTGCTTCGGGACATCGCAAACAAGACAGATGATTATAAATTCGTCGGCGATGAGCGGCGGGTAAAGGCCGAAAAGGCGGTAGCAAAAGCGGTTCCGCTTATATTGAAGCTTCAAGTAGAGATAGGCGGCAAAAAGACGGTGTGGGTCCAGCAGTACGACGAATTTACGTTGAAACCGGCATGGGCCAGAAAGTTCGAGCCGCCCTGCCTGACGGGGAACGAGAGCGTCGCGATCGTCAAATTTTTGATGCGAGAAAAGCAGACCCCGCAAATCACAGCCGCGATCGAAGCGGCGATCGACTGGTTTCAGAAGAATAAGCTCGTGGGCATCCGTTGGGTGCGAACCAACGGCGAGAATGCGGTTGTCAAGGATAAGGACGCACCAGCCTTGTGGGCAAGGTTTTATGAATTCGACACGATGAAACCCATATTCATCGGCCGCGATTCTGTCATCAAATACGATGTCAGCCAGATCGAGGCTGAGCGCCGCAACGGCTACGCTTGGTATGGGTCGTGGCCGCGGAATCTGCTGGAAAAGGATTATCCAAAATGGAAGGCAAAAATTAATGCAAGATAGGCGCGATTTCTTAAAAACACTAACGGTTGGGGCTGCTGGTTTGGCGATTCTGCCGAGACTTACATTTGGACAGTCTGGCGACGCATGGGAGACAACTTACAAACAGATCCTCACGCGCATCAAGCCGCCGACCTTTCCAAAAAAGGATTTCGACATCACGAAATACGGAGCCAAAGCCGGTGCGGCCAACGATAGCTCCGACGCAGTCGCAAAGGCCATCGACGCCGCCAACAAGGCTGGAGGCGGACGCGTCGTCGTTCCTGCCGGCGTGTTTCTGACCGGCGCCGTCCATCTCAAATCGAACGTCAATCTGTACCTCGCAAAGGACGCAACTCTCAAAGTCTCAGCCGACTCGTCAAAGTATCCGATCGTCGCCACGCGGTTTGAGGGGATGGAGTGCATGAACGTCTCGCCGTTCGTTTATGCTTTCGGCCAGACGAACATCGCGATCACGGGCGAGGGCACGCTCGACGGCCAGAGCGACAACGAACACTGGTGGAACTGGCACGGCTCCCCAAGGTATGGGGGCAAAGAAGGCGCACCGAATCAAAAAGCGGCCCGGGCCCGGTTATACAAAATGATGGAGGACGGCATGCCGGTCAAGGACCGTGTTTTCGGACCGGCAGATCGACTGCGGCCCAACTTTATCCAGCCGCATAATTGCAAGAATGTTCTGATCGAGGGCGTTAATATTGTGAATTCACCGATGTGGGAGGTCCACCCGCTGCTGTGTGAAAATGTCACCGTCCGAAAAGTACATATCAAATCACACGGGCCTAACAACGACGGCTGCGATCCGGAATCGTGCAAGGATGTGCTGATCGAAGATTGCTCGTTTGACACCGGCGACGACTGCATCGCGATCAAATCCGGGCGTAACGACGACGGGCGGCGGATCGGTGTTCCAACCGAAAATATCATCATTCGCGGTTGCGAGATGAAGGATGGCCACGGCGGCATAACTATCGGCAGCGAGATCTCCGGCGGCGTCCGAAATGTCTTTGGCGAAAATTGCAATATGGACAGCCCCAATCTTGACCATGCCTTGCGTGTAAAAAACAATGCGTCTCGCGGTGGCCTGCTCGAGAATTTCTACTTCCGCAATATCAAGGTCGGGCAGGTAAAACACGCGCTGATCACCGTTGATTTTAATTATGAAGAGGGTGCAAAGGGTAAATTTACGCCAGTAATGCGCGGGTTTTATGTCGATAAACTCACTAGCAGCAAGAGCAAGTTCGGTGTCGACATTCAGGGACTCGACGCCGGCCCGGTCGAGAATGTATCGATCAAGAACAGCACCTTTGACAACGTCGCCGACGGCAATGTCGTCAAAAATCTTAAGGGCGTAAAACTTGATAATGTGAAGTTCAACGGTAAGGTGATCAGCGAACTTAAATAGAGAGAAATGCGGCTTCTGTTTTTTGCGACATTCGTATTATTAATGGCAAACGTCGCCGGGGCGCAAGTTACCGTATTCATCGCGGGCGATTCAACGGCCGCGAATAAATCGCTGGACAAGCGGCCTGAAACGGGTTGGGGCGAAATGCTGCAGGGGAATTTCGATCCCGCAAAGGTCAAGGTCGACAATCGAGCACTGAACGGCCGAAGCACAAAGTCTTTCATAGATGAAGGCAAATGGAAGGAATTGATCGACTCGGTGAAAAAAGGCGATTTTGTATTCATCGAGTTTGGCCACAACGATGAGAAAAAGGACAAGCCCGCAATCTATGCGTCACCCGAAAATTACAAAGCGAATCTGGTCAGATTTATTAAGGAAACGCGGGCAAAGGGTGCGACGCCTGTCCTCTTGACGCCGGTTTCCCGACGCAAGTTCGAGGGCGGCGTTCCGGCCAAGACACATGGTGAATACCCCGCCGCCGTCAAGGCGGTCGGTAGGGATCAGGGCGTCGCTGTTATCGACATGGAAAACAAAAGCGCGGCGGTTCTCGCACGTTACGGCGACGAAGGCTCAAGAATTTTGTTCCTTCAACTAAAGCCCGGCGATCAAGCTAATTATCCCAAGGGTGTCGAGGACAACACGCATTTCAACCTAAAAGGCGCCGACGAGATGGCAAAACTCGCAGTCGAAGGCATACGGGAAAACAAGTTGAGATTGACTAAGTATCTGAAGAAGTAATGGCGTCCAGGAGGAAATCGGGGGCGATTCTGTGATGCAATCTCGTGTTATAATTGACACGAACCGGATCCGGCCCTTTGGTACTGCCCGGTGATCGAAACAGAAGGCCGGCGGTCCCGTGAGGGTCGTTCGGTTCTTCACGCTTAAGCTGGACCGATTGCCGTTCACGAGTTGCGGGAGAATGCTGGGACAGTGGGACAGTGGGCAGAGTTCGAGATCAGCGTTGTTTGGTCTGATCTTTGGAAACTATTGTCATATAAGCACTTATTCGCCCGTGGATCCTGTTTATGGAGTGGCCGCACCAAGTTGGGTGCCCCCGGATATGTAATACATTGTATTACTGGGGTCATTTTCAAGGTTGAGAGCAGATGCTCAAGACTTAGTTTAGATAGCTCAAGGACAATGAAAATATTTTTATATACGATCCTAATTATGGCGTTCGCCGTCACTCTTTCGGCCCAGACCAAGCCGATCTCAGAGCAGCTTGCCGACACCGCGATGAACCGCATTTGGGTCGATGCTCGTAATCAGCCCGGCATTCCGCCGCGTTGGAATTACGAGCAGGGCGTCATTCTAAAAGCGATCGATTCGATGTGGTATGCAACCGGCGATGCCAAGTATTTCAACCATATTCAGAAGGGTATGGATTACTGGATCGACGAAAAAGGAAATCATAAGGATTACAAGCCGGACGAATTTAACATCGATCACATAACGCCCGCCACGGGCTTTCTACTGCTGTGGCGAGCAACCGGCAATTTGAAGTATAAAGCGTTGGCCGACCAGTTTCGTGAACAGTTGAAAAATCACCCTCGGACGACCGAAGGCGGATTTTGGCATAAAAAGATCTACCCAAATCAGATGTGGCTCGACGGACTCTATATGGGCGAGCCATTCTACGCCGAATATTCGATGCTTTTTGGCGAGAACAACTGGAACGACATCGCGAACCAGTTCGTCTGGATGGAAAAACACGCACGCGACGAAAAAACGGGTCTTCTTTATCACGCCTGGGACGAGTCGAAAAAGATGGCGTGGGCGGACAAAACGACCGGCCGGTCACCGCACGCCTGGGCACGGGCGATGGGTTGGTATGCTGTCGCCTTGATCGATGTGCTCGAATATTTTCCGAAGGATAATCCGCGGCGTGCAGAGTTGATAGCTATCCTCAACCGGACGGCGGCAGCTATTGAAAAAGTGCAGGATAAGTCGTCGGGCCTCTGGTATGACATCCTCGACATGCCGGCGGCAAAGGGTAATTATCACGAATCGTCGGCTGCGGCGATGTTCGTTTTCGCGCTGTCCCGAGGTGTTCGCGAAGGCTTTCTCCCCGATAAATACATGACGGTCGCGTCAAGAGGTTGGGCGGGAATTAAGAAGGAATTTATCAAGACAAACGCTCAGGGCCAGACCGATTGGGAAGGAACCGTTTCCGTTTCAGGGCTCGGCGGTACACCCTATCGCGACGGCAGCTTTGCATACTACATGAGCGAAAAGCTTCGGACGAACGACGCCAAAGGCCTCGGCCCCGCGATCCGCGCCGCGCTCGAAATGGAAGCGTATGAACGAGGTTGGTCCGCCCGCGGAAAGACAGTTTTGCTCGACGATTATTTCAACCACGAGATCCGCAAAAGTAAGCTCGGGATGGACGAGGTGTTTCATTACAAAATAGACGAGCGGCTCGATTCCGGCTACTCGATCTTTATGAACACATTCCGCACAGACGGCGGAAAAACTGCTCAGCTTTCATCCGCTCCGACAGTCGCAAACCTTGCGGGTGCAAATGTTTACATCATCGTCGATCCGGACACGGATAAGGAGACGGCGAATCCAAAATTTGTCGGTCCTGACGATGTGAAAGCGATCTCTGAATGGGTCAAGAAAGGCGGCGTACTGGCTTTATTCGCTAATGACGGGCAGAATTGCGAGCTAGACCATTTTAATACTCTTGCCGGAGCTTTTGGGATCCAGTTCAAGAAGGACCGCAAATTCGAGGTCCTCAATAACGATTACAAGATGGGCCGCGTGATGCTTGATTCGAAAGATGTATTTCCGAACACCAAGGAGATCTATATTAAAGAAGTCTCGACGCTAACCGTGACCAAGCCGGCCCAGTCTGCTTTGACCGTCAACGGGGACATCATCATGGCGACCGCGAAGTATGGCAAGGGGGCCGTATTCGTGATCGGTGATCCGTGGCTTTACAATGAATACACCGATGGCCGCCGTCTGCCGTACGAGTACCAGAATTTCACGGCCGCTCAAGACCTGAGCAAATGGCTTATCGCACGATCGAAAGGAAAATAAGGGACCCATGAAAAAACAGATCATTATTCTCGCTGTTTGTTTGTTGATGGTTGGCGCCGTTTCGGCGCAGACGCGTCAACCGTCGACTCCGATCAGGCCGTATGTGGTTAAATCAAAACAGTCGCTTTCCGACCTGGAAAAAAAGGTGGCGGCCGACAAAACCGATGTCGATTCAAAGAACCTCACGGTTACCAAGGTCGAGGACATTATCGGCGGGGCTGGAATGGAGACGCGTGTCGCCGTTCAGCACGACACGCGACGCAGCGGCGATCTGGCCGAATTGCATGACAAGTCGGACGATGTCTACTATGTTCTGAAAGGCGAAGCCACGCTCGAACTCGGCGGCACGCTGGTCGATCCCAAGGAAGCGACACCCGGCGAATGGAGGGCAAAAACTATCAACGGAGCTCAGTCAGTCATTATAAAACAGGGTGACATCGTAATGGTTCCCCGCGGCACTCCGCATCGACGAACGGTTACGGGAAAGGGATTTTCGATGATCCTGATCAAAATATTTGAGGATCCGCTGCTGAAATAAGGCGGTTGATACTCATTCGGCCCTGGATGGCCTCTAAAACTGATATCAAATAGAATTAGCAAAAATGGCAAGGTCAAAACCCGACATTTTCAAATCTTTGCACTCCGAGGAACGAGCTACGACCGCCGAAGGTGTGGTAGCTCAACTTCGCGACATGGTCCACAAGGGTCAGCTCCTTCTCGGTGACCGCCTGCCGCCGGAACGCGACCTTGCAAAGCTGCTCGGCGTCAGCCGGCCAACGCTTCGGGCCGGGATACGTTCCCTCACTGCCGTCGGTATTTTGCAGTCGCGACAGGGGGCCGGGACGTTTGTCGCGGAAGCGGAGGACTCACCCACCCTCGATAGCAGTCCGCTGCGAATGATGGCGGCTCTTCACGGCTTTACCTCCGACGAAATGTTTGAGGCCCGACTGGCTCTCGAAATGAGCATCGCCGGGATGGCGGCTGAGCGGGCGACAAGCGAACAGGTCACTCTCATGAGTGAGGAGATCGCTGGAATGTATGCCTCGCTACATGAGCCCGAGCAATATCTAGTTCACGATATGCGGTTTCATCAGACGATCGCCGCCGCGTCTAATAATCGTATTCTTACGTCGCTGATGAACATGATCGCGACGATCCTTTTTGAAAACCGCAGCAAGACCGTCAAACGTGCAAAAGATCTAAAGCAGTCGGCCGAACAACATCACAATATCTATCGCGCAATGCGCGAACGTGACGCCCAGGCAGCGCGGACAGCGATGCACGATCATCTGATCCAAACCCAGCAAGCCCAGCGTCTCGAGGAACAGGAAGATGCGGCGGCCGCGAATGGAACAAAGTCGGCGCAAAAGTAATGACCTTGATGCACCCAGATTCTCTGGCGACAATTCGCATACTTGCGCTCGTGTTTTTGGTTGTCTCGGCCGGGGCTTCGCAGACGAGTCCGTTTGTGTCAAAGGTCTGGGTGGCGGACAACGGCGACGGCACATACAGTAATCCCATAATCAACGCCGACTATTCCGATCCCGACGCGATCCGTGTCGGGACTGATTTTTACATGACCGCGTCTAGTTTCAACGCCGTCCCCGGCCTGCCTATTCTCCACTCAAGAGACCTCGTAAACTGGCGGATAATCAATTACGTTTTTCGTGAACAGGAACCGAAGGAGGTCTTTGCAAAACCTCAGCATGGAGGCGGCGTGTGGGCCCCGGCGATCCGTTTTCACGCCGGCGAATTTTACATTTACTATCCTGATCCGGATATCGGCATTTACATGTCCAAAACAAAGGATCCGGCGGGCGAATGGTCAAAACCTTTGCTGATAAAAGAAGGTAAAGGCTGGATAGATCCGTGCCCGCTGTGGGATGACGACGGACGGGCGTATCTGGTCCACGCCTATGCCGGGAGCCGTGCCGGGATCAAGAGCATTTTGGTCGTCAATAAGATGAGCCCGGACGGAACGCGACTGCTCGATGACGGCGTGATCGTGTTCGACGGCCATGAATCGGACTCGACAGTCGAAGGGCCTAAATTCTATAAACTCAACGGTTATTACTATATCCTCGCACCGGCAGGAGGCGTCGCGACTGGCTGGCAACTGGCTCTTCGCTCCAAAAATATCTATGGCCCGTACGAGAAGAAGATCGTGCTCGCCCAAGGCAAAACGGCCATTAATGGTCCGCATCAGGGAGCACTGGTCGATACGCCGACGGGTGAATGGTGGTTTCTACATTTTCAGGACAAGGGGCCGTACGGGCGGGTTGTTCACCTGCAGCCTGCAGTTTGGAAGAACGGATTTCCTGTGATCGGCTCGGACCCGGATGGCGACGGCACCGGCGAACCTGTTCTCCGATTCCGAAAGCCCAATGTCGGCAAGGCCTATCCAATAGAAACACTGCCGGATAGCGATGAATTTAACGGCACCGCTATCGGCCCTCAGTGGCAGTGGCACGCCAACCCACATGCCGAGTGGGCCTTTCCGTTTCCACAAATGGGGATCTTGCGGATGAATTCGGTGCAATTACCAGATGGTTACAAAAACCTTCTTGATCTGCCAAATTTATTGCTTCAAAAGTTTCCGGCGGATGAATTTACGTTGACGACAAAGGTTGCTATCGCTCCGCGATTCGAAGGTGAACGATTCGGCCTGGTCGTGATGGGTTTCGATTATTCCTATCTTGGCGTGGCCTTCAGGCAGGGCAAGCTCTATGTTTCGCAATTGACGGCCAAAGATGCCGACAAAGGTGGAACTGAAACGGAGAGCACACCGCAAATACTGACTTCAAACGAGTTCTTTTTTCGTGTCAGGGTCGAAAAGGGTGCGATCTGTAATTTCAGTTATAGCACCGATAATAGGACGTTCATAAACGTGGGAACATCCTTCAAGGCCAGAGAGGGGCGGTGGATCGGTGCAAAAGTCGGATTCTTTTATACCAGGCCCGGCAGGTTCAATGACGCCGGCTCCGCAGATATCGATTGGGTAAGATTTGAAAAGTAAGAGCGACGCCTTTAAGAGTTAAACCCGTCGGAGAAAATCCCAAAGGCGTTGCTATTATATTATTCGTAATTAATATTCGCCGGTTCCAGTCGCGGGGCAAGCAAATGGATTATCAACAATGCAATCAGATACGCCGATGCCGCGATAATAAAAATGATCAGATAGCTCCCCGTTTTATCCAGTATCCACCCAACGAGCGGTGAGATTATCATTCCGCCGACGGCACCCATCATCCCGCCTATACCAACGACCGATCCGACGGCCTGTTTGGGAAACATATCGGACGCGATCGTAAAGATATTTGCCGACCAGCCCTGGTGAGCCGCAGCGGCGATACCGATCAGGATGACAGCTACCCAAAGGTTTGAAGTGATAGCCGCGAAAACAATAGGAACGACCGCGAGAGCACAGATCAACATGGCCGTTTTTCGTGAGCGATTGATCGTCCAACCCATTTTGATCATCTTCGACGAGATGTATCCGCCGCCTACGCTCCCGACATCCGCAATGACATAAATGACGGCGAGCGGAATGCCAAAATTCTTGAGATCGAGGCCGTACTGTTTGTTGAGAAAATCAGGCAGCCAAAAGAGATATACCCACCAGATAGGATCGGTGAGCATCTTGCCGAGCCCAAATGCCCACGTTTGCCGGTGAGGAAACAGACGACGCCACGCAATTTTTGCCGTCGGCTCGACCGGATCGCTTTGAATATAAGCCAGTTCCTTTTTGGAAAGGCTCTTGTGTTCCTCGGGCCGCTTATAGATCAGTAGCCAGAATGTCAGCCAAATAAACCCGATAATTCCCGTAAAAATAAATGCCTCGTACCAGCCCCATGCGAGCACGATCATAGGTACGAGGAGCGGCGTGGCGAGAGCCCCGATATTGGTTCCCGCGTTGAAAATGCCGGTCGCAAGAGCTCGTTCTTTCTTCGGAAACCACTCGGCAACGGTCTTGATAGAGGCCGGAAAATTGCCGGCCTCGCCTAAACCGAGGAGGAATCTGACGGTCATGAAGCCGACAACCGAAACGGACAAAGTAAATGTCCACGGTGCAGCTCCGAACAACGAACTGATCGCATTAAAAGCAGCGACCACCGCCGCAACGATCGGCGCTACGATCGGTGAGGAGATCCCGCCGATGCCGATCGCCCAAGCGTGAGCGATAGCCGCGACACTCCATAGAACGATAGCAAGTGCAAAGCCTTTCTTCGTTCCGATCTTGTCCATCAGCTTGCCGACAAATAGAAGGCCGATAGCATAGGCGGTCTGGAACGAAAAGACGATCCAGCTATAGTCGAGCTCTGTCCAATGGAATTCGGTGGACAGCAGCGGCTTCAAAATGCCGATCACCTGGCGGTCAACATAATTCACGGTCGCCGCAAAGAAAAGGAGCGTGCATATTACCCAGCGGAAATTGCCTACCTTGGCTGGTGGACCTTCGGATGCCGAGATAGCTGCTCCGACCGCTGATGAGCCGGATTCTTCCGGAGGCGAGATCTCCGATTCGGACTTTGGGCCTTCAACGTCCTCGATGCTCTCGTTCAAGTCACTCATTTTTGCTACTCCTATAACGACAATATTCCTGGAGAGAAATACTCGCGTCCGTTTACAACGCTCGGGATCTGCGGAAAATCAGGCGAAGCCGTAATTATCTCAACACCGTTTTCGCCAACAATGCACGTTTCCTCAACCTTCGTGCCTGTGACCGACGGGTTCCACGCAAAAGGCTGATTCACCTGCACGATCTCACTGCTCTGAGGGTGAGCCACCCATTCACGCGTCTTATAGCCCGCCGCACCGCCCTGGTGATGACGGTTTATCTCGTCCGAAAATCCACGCTGAGAATAGGCGTTTGCCGCCACGGAGTAAAGCTCTGCTCCGGTGGCTCCGGGCCGCGTCGAATTCATCAGAGAGGCGTTTACAAAGGCGGTCGCTTCGGTAATTCGATTCAACTCACCCGGTATTTTGCCCGCACAAATTAATCTGCTCTGGCTCGTCACCATTCCGCCCCGTTTTGCACATGTTACGAGCAAAAGCGCCTTTTGCCAACGGCTGGCGGTCGGTATCGGGTGCCGAAAGTTCGAAATTCGGTCATCGGCGGCGACCAGTGTTACGACCGAGGTCATTCCGGCCAGCGCCAGTTCATGCCGCAGCGATTCTGCGATCTCAAGCTCGTTCTGGCCCAATTCGAGTTTATCAATTACTCGCCTTATCGCCGCTCCTGAGTCGTGTCCAAGCTGTTTGTAGCGTGCCAGTTCGTCGGCCGTCAACCGATAGCGGCACACCGCGATCCTGTTTTCGATCGGCCTCGCGGCCGTAAATATTGCGATGTCCGTTGCGATCTCGGAGTTCGGGCCCACTAGCTCTTTCGCTTTTCTGAGGGCCAGATCGCCGATCGCCTTTTCGTCCTGCCAGCTGATCTCGACCGGTTCGAAATCTGTGGCCGCCAACTCCTCGGTCAGGATCCGCGGTATTTCGATATTGTTAGCGATTACGAATCTCCGTCCGTCTGCGGTTACGAGCAAATTGGCGGCTCCATTTTCGCGGCTAAGGTCGATGCCGTTGGCTCCGCCGCAAGTCAGCCAGGCGAAATTGTGCTGGGCGTTCAGAATGACGGCATCGAGTCCCTCGGCGGCAAGCGTTGCGACTATCCGCTGCGTTTTCTCCTCGATCTCACGGGCCATCAATTCTCTACTGATTTACACCGCTCGCTAGAAACCCGCCATCCACGACCATCACTTCGCCGGTTACAAAGCTGGCCGCTTCAGACGCCAGGAACACGGCGGCACCGGCAAGTTCTTCGACCTTGCCAAAACGACCCATCGGTGTTCTGAGAAGAAACTCTTTTCCACGTTCGCTCTCGTCGAGTAGTTTTTCATTTAACGCGGTCCGAAAAACCCCGGGGGCGATCGCATTGACGTTGACGCCGTTACGGGCCCATTCGATGGCGAGCGATTTGGTTAGAGATGCGACGGCGGCTTTACTCGCCGCGTATGCCGCGACCTCAAACAAAGAAACAAATGTCGAGAGCGACGCGATGTTGATGATCCGGCCGTAACCGTTTTCGATCATATGACGCCCGAAGACCTGGCATGAACGCAAAGTACCGGTCAGATTGGTTTCGAGAATCGCATTCCATGTTTCGTCATCGACGTCGAGGGTTGGCTCGCGTTTTGTTCGGCCGGCGGAGTTTACAAGTATATCGACCTTTCCAAATGTTGAAACGCATTCGGCCAGTAGGTGTTTGAGCGATCCGCTATCTGACACATCCGAAACGATTCGCAGTGACCTTCGGCCTTTGGCCTCGATCTCGCCTGCCGCGGTCTCGACCTGTTCAGGCCGACGCGACGTGCAGACAACATCCGCTCCCGCCTCAGCGATGCCATGAGCTATCGCCCTGCCGATGCCGGATGTGCCGCCAATTACGACCGCAACGCGTCCACTTAAGTCCAATTTGGAATAACTCATAAATGAAAGTCAGGTTTAGTAAGAGTAAACTGGTTGATTCGTACACATCCGCCGATCAAAAGGTATTACCATTTTGCTATTGTCGAGCTAGTTTGAATCAACGGCGTCAAAAAAGTCAAGTCTTGCAAATGCCTATATTTACTTAGCAATTGACAAATTACTTAACAAAACATTCGATTTGCAATAATTATACCCACATATTACTTGATTTTAATTGGTTAAACCAATTATGATATATTGTAAATTGCTAGACAGAATAAACCAGTGGGCACATCACCAAAAGAATCGATAACCCGACGGCGGTCTGGAGAGAACGTTTGGCTCAGCCTGGCGGCTGCGGACATTTCGTACGTCAATACGGCGGGCGATTTTGCATACAGAGTTCTCGAAAGCGAAGAGGCTGTCGGACAGGCAATGTTCGAGGAGTTGGTGGCGTATTCCCGTGAAAAAGACGGCGATATTACGATGGTCCTTCTCGGCGGACGCGGTTCGCAAGCCATGTTCCGCGTGATCAATCGATTGGCTGATGGCAGCGAGATAGATCTACTTCTCGGTCGGCTTCATGTTTTCACCCAGGACGCCCTCGCTCCGATGAGAATGGCGAACGGGCTAAGTTTTGTCCGCGATTTCGAACGGCTGCTGGGACCTAGGTTCTTTTCCAAGATCAAAAGCTTTACTCCGATGCAGACTGAAACGGATGATCTCGAGGGCGAGCTTTCCAGGTACGTTGACCGTCTTGATAGCCTCGGCGGCATCGATCTGTTTTTTCTCGGCTTCGGGCCAGAAGACGGCGGTGCGTCGCACCTTTGCTATATCAAGCCGAATTCCGGGGCCGAACTTAGCGATTTTGCCGGAATGATACCGATAAGTTCGAGCATTCTGGAACATCACATTTCGAAATTTAAGGCCGGCGGCAGCGACATTTCCGAGGCTGACGAAGCCGAATGCAGGAACGCCGGATATATTCTGACCCTTGGCCCCGCGGCGATACTAGGAGCAAAGCGAATAATCCAGTCGATAGTTGACGCTTCGACCGCCCCGGCGAAACGAACGAGTTTCAAGCGGTTTATTGAAACTGAGCTTGCAAGTGACGACGAAGGCGGCCTGGCTCGACAGGTTGATGAAAATCCGGGTTTGCTGGTGCGTCTTCACGCGGATGTTAGGACCTATATTTTGCCGGACCTTTTGTAATGACATATATGTTGGATACCATCGCACAAAAAGCGGTACCGGTGAGCGAATACGCGATCATCGTCAATCCGGATGATAATGTCGCCATTGTCAAAAAGGCCATTGTTGCGGGTCTCATGCTTCAACTTCCTTCGGGTTCGTCGGTTGAGGTCAAGAACGATGTCCCGCCGGGGCACCGATTTGCGACGCGTGATATCTCGGCTCGGGACTTTGTGCGGCAGTATGGTCAACCGATCGGAACTTCGCTTGGTATTTCCGTAGGGGAATGGATCACCCACGATAACATGTCCGATGACGTGCCGGTTGTACGTGACCTGCCTGACGATCTTCACACGCCCGCACCTGATTATTTTCCCGCCGATCAGATCGAGAACTTTATGGGTTTCAAGCGGGCAGACGGCCGTGTCGGCACTCGGAACTATGTATTGATCGTCCCTACATCAATGTGTGCGAGCCATGAGGCGACGCAGATCTCGATGATGTCGGAGTTTCTTCACTACAGTCGGGAGAAATTCCCGAACGTCGATGGCGTGGTCGCCATTCCGCACAACAAGGGCTGCGGCTGTCAGGACGGATCAAATCTGGATCTGATGATGCGCACGCTTTCCAATTACGCCGACCATCCGAATGTTGGCGGCGTGATCCTTATTGATCTTGGCTGCGAAAAGACCAACCTCTCATTTGTCGAGAAGTATTTGACCCAGCGGGAAAAACCTATACAAAAACCGGTGTTCAAGATCGGTATTCAAGATGTCGGCGGCACACAGGCAGCCATCGAGTTAGGGCTCAAAGAAGTTGAGCGAATGCTGCCCGAGGTAAATGAATGCGTCCGACAGGAGTTTCCTATCAGCGAACTCGTCCTGGGCGTAAAATGCGGCAGTTCTGACGGTTTCTCTGGTATTTCGGCCAACCCGGCCTTGGGGTATTGCTCCGACTTGCTAGTTAAGAGCCACGGCACTGTGCTGCTTACCGAGGTCCCGGAATTCTGCGGTGCGGAGCATATTTTGGCCAATCGGGCGAAGGATTCCTCTATCGGTCGCAAAATATACGCTCTGGTCGATTGGTATAAGGACTACGCTTCTAAATTCGGTGCCGTCCTCAATCAAAATCCAAGTACCGGCAACAAAGCTGGGGGCCTCCTGAACATCACGATCAAATCGCTCGGAGCGATCGTCAAGGCAGGCACGACCAGGATAGAGGATTGCGTCGAATACGCCGAAACGCCCAAGTTACGCGGCATCAATCTAATGCAGGGACCAGGTTATGACCAGGAATCGACTCCGGGATTGGTCGCCGCGGGAGCGACGGTGATCGTCTTCACCACCGGCAATGGGACCACGATCGGTAACGCGATCGCACCGGTGGTCAAGCTTGCCTCAAATAATCGTGTTTTTGAAAAAATGTCGCAAGATATCGATATTTCTGCCGGCAACATTATCGATGGTACTGAAAGCATTCCAGAGGTCGGTACACGGCTTTTTGAGCATGTGCGACGAACCGCGAGCGGAGAAATACAAGCCAAGGCCGAAATTCTAAAACATCGCGAATTTCAATTCTGGGCAGAGCAAACTGTGTCGTTATGATATCTCTGGTATAATAACTATTAAGTTATAAAGAGATGAGCGACGAATCGTTTTTCCAATCAGGCTTGGTTGATGCATTCTCATCACCAACCCGCGGAGTGGGCAAAGGAAATCAGATGATGCGGCTTATTCGGGCCGCTCAACCGATCACCCGAACCCAGATCGCGGCACGCCTTAATATTGATAAAAGTACGGTGACGGAAAATGCGAAGCCGCTGATCGCGAGTGGTGTGCTTCGAGAACAGTCGATCCCGCGAGATGGCCAGGGAAGAGCAGCGCGTGTGCTCTCGTTTGACGATAGAAAGTCGTTCTTTGCGGGTATCAATCTTGGGGTTCGCCATTCGCAGGTGGGATTAACAGATCTGGCGGGCAAGATTGCCGACGAAGTTGATTTTGTGACGCCAACCGATCCCGACCTTGCTCTTGGGTTGGCTCGCGAAAAGCTGGTCGAACTTATTCGAAAATACCCTGACCGGGAATTAATGGTCGTTGGCGTCAGCGTTCCGGGGATGACGGACGCAGGCAGACAGAAATTGATCTTTGCACCCAATTTGGATTGGCGTGACCTCGATATTGCCAAGGCGTTTAGGGTGAACGACACGGTCACTGTGGTCGTCGATAATGATGCAACTGCTGCGGCGATGTTCGAGGCCAGGCTGAAGATCAGAAATTCCGATGACGGACTGATGAGCAATTTCATCCTTGTCCGTTCGGGAACTGGCATTGGCGTCGGTTTGGTTATCGGCAGCCAGATCTTTCGCGGTAGCGGTATCGCTGGTGAATTCGGCCATATGACCATTGTCGCGGGCGGCAAACAGTGTGTTTGCGGCAATCGCGGCTGCTGGGAAAAATATGCTTCTGCGGCCTCTGCTGCATCGCTTTATTTAGGCGACCGTCCTCCTTCCAGAGGCGAGAGCATCCCGAAATTTGTGGAGATAGTTTCCAAGGCAACGGTCGGCGACACTCGCTCGCGACGCACGCTTGAAAAGATCGGTGACTTTCTCGGCATCGGCATCGCCAACGTGATCATGGGAATCGGAATTCCACGGGTAATCATCAGCGGACGCCTTGTTTACGGTTGGCAATTTATTGAGGCGCCGATCAGGACGGCTATCGAGCGCAGTATTATCGGCAAGGTTAGAGGATGGTCGATCGAAGCCGGAGAGCCGGCCGGTTCGGCGATCGGCGGGGCCCTCGAGGTGGCCGTCGAAGAATATTTGAGCACCCTATAAAGTTATGCAAGCACAAATAAAATTAGAAAACATTGATCCCGCGACCTGTGTCGTTAAGGGCACAAACAAGGCGAAAGGACGAACCATTTCGGTCTCGCCCGGAGCTACAGCGTCACGCAACCTATTTTATGGCCGAATAATTCTTGATGCCGGCGATGCTCCGATCGCATTCGAGAGCGCCGGACACGAGACTGGCCTTATCTGCCTTAATGGCAGCGGAAAGGTCACGACCCACGGTCAAACATTCGCGATGAACCGGTACGACGCGCTGTACGTCCCGCGAGATTCGCAGATCGAGGTATCAAGCGACGGGGATTTTGATCTGGCCGAACTCTCTTCGCCGGTCGAAAACCAGTATCCACCTCAATTTGTGTCGTTTACGGAGATCAGAAAAGACCCGGGGTTGCACTTTACAGCCGGAAAACCACCTACCGAGCGAGACCTCAATGTCCTGTTTGGCAAGAATGTCCAGGCCGGACGCATCATGGCCGGCGTGACGTTCTCGTCCGAGGGAAACTGGACGTCGTTTCCGCCGCACGAGCATCACCACATGCTCGAAGAGGCGTATCTGTATATCGACATGCCCGCCCCGCAGTTTGGCATTCAGATGGTTTACACCAATTTTGACGAGCCCGAACTCGTTCAGGTTGTTCGCGAAGGCGATGTCGTGCTCATGCCCAAGGGATATCATCCGAATGTTGCCGCACCGGGAGGCCAGATCAAGTTCCTGTGGATGATGGCGGCCAATCGTGAGGGCGAGGACCGGCAGTTTGGTGTCGTAAATGTACAGCCGGAATTCGACACGGGCAACACGGGGTTGGAAGCATCGCAGAAATAATATGATCCTCGATAAATTCAAACTTGACGGAAAGATCGCCCTGGTGACCGGTGCGTCGGTCGGTCTTGGGCAGGGAATGGCCCTTGCCCTGGCTGAAGCCGGTGCGGATGTCGCTTGTCACTGCCTGAACGCGGGTGAAGCGGACGAAACTGTCGCAAAGATCGAAGCGATGGGCCGGCGTGCGGCGTCGATCGCGGGGGATATGTCGGACAAGGAAACGCCGAAACGGGTGGTTGCTGATGTGATCGCCGAATTTGGCCGCATCGACATTCTCATCAATAATGCCGGAATGATCCGCCGTACACCGGCCGTCGATTTTTCTGAGGAGGACTGGTCGACGGTGATCGAGGTCAATCTTTCCAGTGTATTTCGTACGTCGCAGGCCGCCGGACGGCACATGATCGAGCAGGGCTCGGGCAAGATCGTCAATATCGCGTCGCTCCTTTCCTTTCAGGGCGGCGTGACGGTACCTGCCTATACGGCTTCGAAATCCGGTGTCGCCGGAGTGACCAAAGCCCTCGCAAACGAATGGGCGAAATACAACGTAAACGTGAACGCGATCGCTCCGGGCTATATGGCGACCGACAATACGACAGCATTACGTGCCAACGAGACGCGAAACCGCCAAATACTTGAACGTATTCCGACGGGTCGCTGGGGAACACCTGACGATCTTGCAGGGACCGCGGTTTTCCTCTCGTCAGCGGCCAGCGACTATTTGCAGGGCCATATCGTCGTTGTAGACGGCGGCTGGATGGCACGCTAGAGAGACATTTGAGATCTGAATTTACAAATCTGAAATTAGGAATTAAAGCCGGAAAGAATGTCATTAACTATTAAACCAAAAGAACAGTGTAAATGGGACATCGTTTCCCTTGGCGAGGTGATGCTGCGGCTCGATCCCGGTGATAAACGGGTCCACACGACCCGTTCGTTCGAGGTTTGGGAAGGCGGCGGCGAATATAATGTCGCCCGCGGGCTGAAACGCTGTTTCGGTTTGGACGCGGCGGTCGTGACGGCCTTTGCCGACAATCCGATCGGCAAGCTTGTCCAGGATCTGATATATCAGGGCGGCGTCGACCAGTCGCACGTCAAATGGGTCAAGTACGACGGTGTCGGCCGGACGGTTCGCAACGGTATGAACTTTACCGAACGCGGCTTTGGTGTTCGAGCGGCACTTGGCTGTTCGGATCGCGGCCACACGGCCGTTTCTCAGCTCAAGAAAGGCGATATTGATTGGGAAAAGATCTTTGGCGAAGAAGGTGCGAGGTGGCTTCACACCGGCGGCATTTTCTGCGCACTGTCAGAAACCACGCCCGAGGTTGCCAAAGAGGCGATGCAGGCAGCGAAGAAGCACGGCACGATCATTTCCTACGACCTCAACTACCGCGATTCGCTCTGGAAAGCTATCGGCGGCCAGGCAAAGGCTCAGGAGGTTAACCGAGACCTCGCCCAGTACGTCGACGTGATGATCGGCAACGAAGAGGATTTCACCGCGTGTCTGGGCTATGAGGTCGAAGGCCAGGACGAACACCACTCGAAACTCGACATCGTCAATTTCGAAAAAATGATCCGAAAAGCGGTTGCGGACTTTCCAAATTTCGCGGTCGCAGCGACTACGCTTCGAAACGCCAAGACGGCTTCGGTTAACGATTGGGGAGCCGTCTGCTTTACCGAAGGACAGCTTTTCCAGGCGACGATGCGGCCTGACCTCGACATTTTTGATCGCGTCGGCGGCGGAGATTCATTCGCTTCGGGCCTGATCTACGGTTTTCTCACCGGCGAATCACCCGAGTGGGCCGTCAACTGCGGAGCCGCACACGGAGCTCTCGCGATGACGACACCGGGCGATACCACGACGGTCGGACTCGCGGATGTTCTACGAGTAATGAAGGGCGGCGGCGCCCGCGTGGCGAGATAATAAGTTGCAGAAGCCCGCGCGTAAGCAAGGGCTTAAGCGAATGTTGAGTGTTAAGCCCTTGCTTATGCGCGGGCTTCCGCATTCGTTCTGGAAAGGCAAAAGAAAATATGACTAAAGCTGAAATTGTAAAACAGATAGAATCCCTCGGCCTCGTCCCGGTGGTGCGGGCTTCCTCGGCCGACGAGGCGATGCAGGTGATCGAGGCGATCAAGGCCGGTGGCGTAAACGTACTTGAGATCACAATGACAGTTCCGGGTGCGATCAAGGTAATCGAAAAGGTTGCCGACAAATACGGCAGCGAAGTGCTCGTTGGCGCCGGAACCGTGCTCGACCCGGAAACTGCTCGTGCATGTCTACTCGCCGGAGCGCAGTTCATCGTGAGCCCCGCTCTGAATCTCGACACGATCGCTCTTTGCCATCGATATAGCGCACCCATCTGTCCCGGTGTGTTAACGCCGACCGAGGTCATTACGGCATGGAGTGCGGGCGTTGATTTTGTAAAGGTGTTCCCGTGCGGATCGGTCGGCGGAGCGAGCTATGTCAAAAATCTCAAAGGCCCGTTTCCGCAGGTCAAGATCATCCCGACAGGCGGTGTATCTCTTAAAACCGCCGCTGACTTTATCAAAGCCGGTGCGTCGGCTCTCGGCGTCGGAACCGACCTCGTTGACGTAAAAGCTATCCGCGAAGGCAACGCCCACATCGTCACCGAACGGGCAAGACAATTTGTCGAGATCGTCAAAGAAGCCCGCGCAGGTTAGGGCTCCGATCGCTCCCGCTCGGGCGACTGGATTCGACGACGGATCCTCTGCGTCATTAGTAAATAAATCATTTAGCCAAAGGCATCGATATCGGTGCCTTTTTCTTGTTCCCTCGCCTCAATTTCGTTGAGCTGAATCAGAGAGGCTATCGGGCCGAAGTTTTTGTGTATGAACATCGTTTTTTTGCGTGTAGATCGTTGATTTTTAGGTATACTTGTAGCCTCTCAGACCAGTTTTATTCATTTATGTCCGAACGCGAACAGATCGCGGCTTCGTTTGGTCATTACCGCGTCGTTTTCGAATATAGGAGAGAGCGGAACGGTCGAGTTCTGCCCTAAGCTTTAGCTCGACGGCAGAACTGAAAAAATGAAAATTACCGAAGGCACAAAACTTGGAAGATACGAGATCCGCTCGCTGATCGGCGTCGGCGGGATGGGCGAGGTTTACCGGGCGAGCGACCCGAAGATCGGACGCGAGGTCGCGATCAAGGTGCTGCCCGCTGATTTTTCGGCGGACAATGAACGGGTCGCTCGGTTTGAGCAGGAGGCTCAGGCCGCCGGTGCTCTGAACCACCCAAATATCATCGCCGTCTATGACGTCGATACTCAGGATGACGTTCTCTATGTTGTTTCTGAATTGCTCGAAGGCGAGGAACTTCGCCAGCGGCTCGACGAAGGGCCGATACCGCTGCGAAAGGTAACGGAATACGCTCAGCAGATCGTCAGCGGGCTGGCTGCCGCGCACGAGAAAGGAATTGTTCATCGTGATCTAAAGCCGGAAAATCTGTTTATCACCAATGACAATCGCGTGAAGATCCTTGATTTCGGACTTGCCAAGCTACGTGAGCGTGACACAAATATCCACGGCTCCGAAGACGCGACGCGCCGAGCCCTGACAAATCCCGGCGTCGTAATGGGGACAGTCGGCTATATGTCGCCGGAGCAGGTTCGCGGTCATACGACCGACCAGAGGTCCGATATCTTCAGCTTCGGCGTGATCCTTTATGAAATGCTGACGGGTTCCAGAGCATTTCACGGTGATTCGGTCGTCGAATTGATGAACGCGATCCTGAAAGAGGATGTGCCCGAGTTTGAAGATGAAAGCCGCAAAATCCCGCCATCCTACGACAAGATAATGCGGCGATGTCTGGAGAAGAAACCAGAACATCGTTTTTATTCGGCTCACGACCTCGGCTTTGCACTTGATGCGTTGTCCGCTCCGACCGGTTCGTCTGGTACCAGTCTGACCACGATCTCCAAAGCGTTGGAAAGCGAATCTACCCCAAAGTCCAAGTGGCTAGGCCGCATCGGGTGGGCCATCGCCGGACTATTCCTAATCTCAACGCTGATCTTGACCGCCCTATATTTTCGCCGTCCCGAAGCGCCGAGCGAGCGGACCATCCGATTTGCAATATCGCCGCCTGAGAAGTCCTCATTCAACGAAGCTTTCGCCATCTCACCGGATGGTCAGCAGCTAACATTCGCTGCGATTGGTCCCGGCGGCAACACTTCCCTTTGGGTGCGGCCGCTCAATGCGGTAGAGCCGCGACAATTGGCTGGTACGGAAGGAGCGTTATTTCCGTTTTGGTCGCCCGACAGTCGCTCGATAGGGTTTTTCGCAGGAGGAAAACTTCGAAAGATCGACACGGCCGGTGGCCCTGCCCAGACACTGGCCGATGCCTCGGTAGACCCGCGCGGCGGAACGTGGGGAGCTGATGGAACAATAATCTACAGTCCCGGCACCTCCTCGGCGCTCATGCGGGTGTCGGCCTCCGGCGGACCCGCAACTGAGATAACGAAATTAGCACCTGACCTCCGTGAGACTTCACACCGTTGGCCATACATGATGCCGGACGGCAGGCATTTCATCTACTTCGGACGTGCAAGCTCGACCGATGAAAAACAGGGCCTTTACGTAGCGTCTATCGATTCTCCCGAACCCAAATTTCTCGTGGCAACACGGGTTGCCGGAACATACACCGAGTCGGGCGGCAGGGGCTACCTTTTGTTCATCAGAGAATCTATTTTGATGGCTCAGCCATTTGACCCAGCAAAAATGGCATTGTCCGGTGAAGCGATACCTCTTGCCCAGGGTGTTCTTAGTTTTCCGACTGAGACCGGGCCAACTGCTTACGCTGCTTTTTCGACAGCCCGCGGCCATCTCGTTTATCGGACGGGTGACCGGCAGACGACCCGGCTGGCCTGGTTCGATCGATCCGGCAAACCACTCGGTTCGGTCACCGAACCGAGTGGCTATCATGAACCGTCTTTGTCAAGAGATGGAACGAAGGTTTTGTTCGGCCGAAACGAGGGTGCGGGCTCGCAGGATGTCTATTTAATGGATCTCTCGCGGGGCAATACTTCGAGGTTGACATTTGACCCCGAAATGGATGGAACCGCGGTGTGGTCCCCGGATGAAAGCCAGATCGTTTTCTTTTCGAACAGATCCGGCGCGTCCGGCAAAAATGAGTTTTATAAGAAACCTTCAAGCGGGGGAGGAAGTGAGGAGCTTCTTTTCAGTACAAGCGCTAAAGCGTATCCGGACCACTGGTCACGGGACGGTAAATATCTCCTTTACGAGGCAGACGGCGGTGGAAAAACCAAGTTCGATCTTTGGGTTTTACCGATGACGGGCCAGGCGAAGCCGTTTGTTTATCTCCAAAGCGAATTTGTAGAAACCCACGCTCAGTTTTCGCCCGACGGCCGATGGGTTGCGTACACATCCGACGAATCCGGTAGAGCGGAGGTCTTTGTCCAGAGCTTTCCCGTTTCGGGCGGTAAATGGCAGATCTCAACGGCCGGCGGCGACCAGCCGCAGTGGCGTGGCGACGGTAAGGAGCTGTTTTATCTCGCGCCGGATCGTAATCTGATGGCTGTGACGGTGACCGCCGGGTCATCATTGGAAGTTGGACGTCCCGTCGCTCTGTTTCAAACACTGATGCCGCTTAACGGCATCACAGACGATCGAAATAATTATGTTCCCACCCAAGACGGCCAGCGATTTCTTGTCAATAATCTCGCGGACACCACGAACGTCCAGCCCCTGATATTAGTTCTCAACTGGGCCGCCGATCTGAAAAAATGAAAATTACCGAAGGCACAAAACTGGGAAGATACGAGGTCCGCTCGCTGATCGGCGTCGGCGGGATGGGCGAGGTTTACGGTGCGTTTGATCCTAAGATCGGGCGCGAGGTGGCGATCCAGGTCCTGCCCGCTGACTTTTCGGCTGAAAAGGAGCGAGTCGCACGTTTTGAGCAGGAGGCTCAAGCCGCCGGCGCACTAAACCATCCAAATATTATCGCCGTTTATGACGTCGATACTCAGGGTGAGGTTCTCTATGTCGTCTCTGAACTGCTCGAAGGCGAAGAGCTTCGCCAGCGGCTCGACGAAGGGCCGATACCGCTGCGAAAGGTGACGGAATACGCCCAGCAGATCGTCAGCGGGCTAC
>JBBRSH010000068.1:0-23011 GCA_038245555.1 Pyrinomonadales bacterium
AGCGACATCCGTTTTTCCGTCACCGGTGAAATCTGCTGGAGCAAGAATGTCCCCGGCCGCACCGAATTGGAACGCGGCGAACCCAGCTTGCGAGCGGTTCAAGTACCAAGTGTTGTTCGAGGGACGGAACACAGAGACATCCGATTTACCGTCACCGTCGTAATCGAACAAAACCGTCGGTGTATGAGCCGGGCCAACGTTAATCTGGTATATAGAAGTTGAGCCGACTTCCGTAACATTTATGATTGAGGCATTCGGCTGAACACTTCCATCCGCTGCTAGCGAAGTAATCGACACCTCAGATACCCCTTCGACTTGCCCAGTCACAATAAGCTTATAAACGCCTGCAGCAGGCTGAGATACCATGAGTGAATGTGCAGTCTGTGCCCCAAGGTCACCTGTAGCAGCGTCGCTTATGGAGTCTCTGAAGTAAACTGCATTAGGAATCTCTTCAACGTCTCCATCCACTATTGGGTCAAAACCAGTGCGAGTGCCGCTCGGAGCTATGAGTAACAACTCCACATTATCTCTAGACGAGATGCTTAGCGTGCTATTGTCAATGGATTCATTCATTGAGGGGCTTTGTATATATCCCGCGCTACCGGGGATGCCGGGGTTCCCAGCCGACGTGACGTAGCCGCGAGTCTGAAACCAATTATTCGGGAAAGCACTCTTATAGTAGACATCAAGCGTTCGGCTTGTGTCATTAAATTCACATTTGCTGTCCCCGGTTTTGCACCAAGGATCGGCAATCAAGAACTTATCCCCTAGCGTGCCTGTTACAAGCACGAAATGGCCGTACACGACGCGTCCCTTCTTGTCATAACTAGGATTGACACCTACTCTAACAGGAAATCCAAGGCATAGCAGCTCCTTAAGCTTTTGAGTGCTTGAGGTCCAGATAGGCACGAATTTTAGCGGGTGATCCGCAAGGTGAAGCGCTGGATCCGAAATCGCGGCTACTGTCTTACTGACGTCAGTAACATTGCCTTCAGCATCGTAGAAGCCTTTGTGTGTTGTCATAAACAGGTTAAGCTTACTAGGATCAGTGTCAACGCCATTGAACTTAAGCTGCATCGCGAGCGAAGTTATGTTGCATCCCCATTGACTTATTAGGCACCGTGTCTTGTTTTTATCGTTATTTGTGCAGCTCGCGGGGCCATAAGGATTATTCTCCCAACCGCCTTGTCGTTGGCTGAACCGGGAAGGAAGTGTGACGCTGCAGGTTTGGGAATCAAAGCTTCCAACCGGAAAGCTATATTGATTTGACTTCCCGCCATCTGGGTTCTCAACACGAATGGTGTAAGTGCCCGAATAAGGAAGAACCGCGCCTAACGTCAACGAATTCTGATTTAAATCGATGATTTGGTTTGGCCCCTGTAAAGTTATCGTCTGACCGGTTGGGTAGGTTGCGTCGACCCTAAGGCCAGACTTAAAGTTAGTTCCTTTTACCGTTACATTTTGTGCGGTACTCGCGGTGACTAGCGATTCGCCCACGATGCTGTTGGCGGAACCATTCGCAACTCCTGCTTGCTGAACCGACGTAACGCTCGGAACGGCGTTGGCGTCAATGACAGATAAACTAAATGGGGATGACTGCCCGCCGTCGGGATTGTTAACTCTGAGACTCCATGTTCCAGCAGCACTTAATGTGACGCGCATCAAAAATGAAGACGATGTCGCGTTGACGATTTGAGCACCGCTCAGGGTCGTCGTACCGCCGCCAGGGGAACCTACGCTAACGGTCAGATTTGGTTGGAAATTACTTCCGTACACAGCAACGTCTTGGTCTGTCCCGCCCGTTACCGGCGTCGTCGGAGAAATCGAACTAATCGTCGGTGAAGAGTGCTCCGTTCCGTTTACAGTGTAGGTTATGCTGTTACTATGCGTTCCAGTCCCATCATCAACAGCGTAGGAACTATAACCGCCACTCTGTGATCGCAGAACAAAGGTTGAGCTAGCATCTCCATTGCCGTCTGCCGTCAAATGATAAACAGTTAACCCACCATTCGGATAGGTTACATTCTCCGAAATTGTCCCGTTGCGTGTAAAACCCGAGTACGTCTCAGTAAAGCTAGTAGTGCCGAGTGTTCCAGTCGTCGGCGAAATCGAAAGATGCGGACTCACAGTGGAGTTCGTTGTGTACGTTATTGTATTGCTGGGCGTCCCGGTCATATCATCTATTGAATAGGCGCTGTAGTTGCCCGTTTGAGATTGAAGGACAAAAGAAACGGTCGCATTCCCATTGGCATCAGCAGTAACGTGGTAAACTGTCAGGCCGCCATTCGGATAGGTCACCTTCTCCGTGATTGTGCCGTTGCGCGTAAAGCCTGTGTAAGTCTCAGTGAAACTGGTTACTCCCAGAGTGCCGGTCGTAGGCGAGATCGAGATATGCGTATTCACATTCGGGTTCACCGTAACACTAACCGCCGACGCGGAATTTGTTGTGGAACCATTCTGCCCACGGAGCAAAATATTTCCGTAGGTCCCAGGCGTTGTCGTCGCTACTGTGTTGATGGTAAACGTAGCTTGACCGCTGCCATTCGAGGGTACCGATACCGTCTGCGGTGACCAAGTCGCTGTAACTCCGGGAATCACCCCCCAATTTAGCGCGGTAGGATTTATCACTCCCGCAAAGCCTGAAACGCTCGTGAACGTGACCGTAAAACTCGCCGATGATCCGGCGGTAATTGTTTGAGTTGGCGGGGTTGCCGCGACACTGAAATTGCCGGTGCCGGTGTACGAGAGTGGGACTTCCTGACCACTTGTCAGATCACGAAGTGTGCAGTTATAGATACCGAGTTCAGCTATGACATACGGGCCGAATATATAGGTGCCCGACCCGTTTACGGGGGCTGTGAAGACGCTCACTATGTTGTCCGGAGCGGTCTCCGTACATCTCACAGTGGCGTTCGGAGTCGCGTTGCCGACTATGCTCACCGGCGTGACTCCAACCGTCCGATTAGCCGGCGTCACTGATCCCGTCAGGGTTACCGTCGGTGCTAGACCCGTATAAAAAACCGGTACCTGCTGCCCGCTCGTCATATCTCGCAGCACACAATTGTACTGCCCGACCTGCGACAATGTGAACGGCGACGAGGCGTAGGACCCGGATGAATTGGCCGGGAAGTTGAAAAGGGAGACGAAACCATTGGGTGCGGTCTCCGTGCATCTTACGGTCGCATTCGGCGTCGCGCTTCCACTGATCGTGAACGGCGTGGAATTAATGACTCCGCTCGTCGGCGAGACAGATCCAGTGAGGTTTACTGTCGGTGCTACTCCCGTATAAAAAACAGTTACCTGCTGCCCGCTTGTCATATCTCGCAGCACACAGTTGTATTGCCCGACCTGCGATATAGTGAACGGCGACGAGGCGTAGGACCCGGATGAGTTTGCCGTGAAATTGAAAACAGACACGGAACCGTTCGGCGCCGTCTCCGTGCATCTCACCGTAGCGTTTGGCGTGGCATTCCCGCTGATCGTAAACAGTGCAGAGTTAGTGACTCCGCTGGCGGGCGAGACGGAGCCCGTAAGGTTCACAGTCGGGGCCACACCCGTATAAAAGACCGTTTTCTGCTGCCCGCTTGTCATATCTCGCAGCACGCAATTGTATTGTCCGACCTGCGATATGGTGAACGGCGACGAGGCGTAGGACCCGGATGAGTTTGCCGTGAAATTGAAAACGGCTACGGAACCGTTGGGTGCCGTTTCCGTGCATCTGACGGTCGCATTCGCAGTGGCATTACCACTGATCGTAAATTGCGTGGAATTAATAACTCCGCTCGTCGGTGACGCGGAACCTGAAAGGGTTACCGGTGCCACCCCCGTATAAGTCACGGTTGTCTGCTGCCCGTTCGTCATATCTCGCAACACGCAACTATACTGCCCGACCTGGGACAGTGTAAATGAAGATGAGGCGTAAGAACCGGACGAATTCGCGAGGAAACTGAAAACCGCGACGGAACCGTTTGGGGCTGTTTCTGTGCATCTGACCGTCGCATTCGACGTTGCGCTCCCGCTGATCGTGAATAACGTGGAGTTAATGACCCCGATTGTCGGCGTTACCGATCCCGTAACTGCGGGGCCAAAAGCACTAAACAAGGATATGTCGATACTTCCCGCCCGATAGGTCTGACCGTTTTGAGCCGAGGGCAGCAAGGTAGCAAGCCAGGCGTCAACTGGCACCAGTCCGCCCCTCATATCTCCTAAACTTTGTCTTTCTGACTGGAGCGAGTTCTGGAGGGCCTCATCCGTGGTCGCAGATACCGCACGTTCGAACATCGGAACGCTTAAAAGAAGAATTAGCAAAAACAGGTATCGATATATCATTTGATTCACTCGTTATGTTGCTCCGTCGCATTCATGCCGGCGTAGTTTCTGATCACGATCGACCGTTCGCAATTACTCGCGAAATGAGTTACGGGCCCTGGCCGGGAGAGCGATAGGCCAAACTGCAAAGCGTAAGAATCGCGAACTCCGAACCCAAACAATCAATCGAGCCGTCGAGTAAAAACTTGCGCCGCGAGAACGGCCTTTGGTTGATTTCCACTATTACACTCCCATTATTATTGATTGTCAATCGGTTTTCGCAGGGTCCGTATTATACATAATACATATTCCTGTTAACGCAATTCGTGGTAAAATGAAAGTAGATTCGTGGTTGGTCGTTTTGTTGCCGCGACGATAGTGATCTTTGACAAATGTAGAAGTCAGTAACGAGTTACGATTGACAGGTCACAAGTTACATGGAGACTGGAGAGTCACGAGCTAGTCTGTCCCGGCAGTTGGGCTTGTTGAATGTTGCGGGACAGGCATAACTTAAGCATAAACCTCTTATCTGCAATAGTTAGGGCCGGTCAACATCAACCCCGAACTCAATTTTGGGAAACTTGGGACAGCGGGACGCGGGGACAGTTGGGACAGTGGGACAGGGAGCGAATGTTGAATTCAGAATATCGAATGATGAAACGGCATAAATGATGAATTCACAATGATGAATCTTTAGATCGGGAGCCGGACAAATCTGGCTTGGTGTTCGAGCGAACCTCGGTGTTCTGCGAACTGGGCGATCTGTTAACCCTCGTATTTCCAGCATTTACTAAATCCTTCCGTTTTTGCGCAAACCTCGCGGAACGGGGTCACAATATGGCTGTAACCTTAATATTAGCAACGGTTACGGCGTTCACAGATGGCCGCGAACGTTCGCGGAACGCTTCGACCGGCGTCATGAATTTTGAATTCGGAATGATGAATGGGGAGTGACGAGTGATTCATGGGTTGCGTTGCTTGGTTTTGGCAGCTAAAAAGCCAACTTACTTTAGTTGCAGCATTTACGGGATCTTGCGAGTTTGCAAAAGTTTTTTTGCGCGAAATCGGTGAAACAGAGTGCAAATGCGGCCGTAACATATTGTACTTACAACATTTACGCTGTATCACTAGTGCGTGATACAACCCCGATACAGCGGTGACACATCGGTCGAATCATGAATTCAGAATTTCGAACATTGAATGATACGAAATCGATCGCCGGGGCAAAAGCATGACACGAGCAACTCCGTCGAAACCTTGACTAAACGAGCTGTGAGAGCTATCATTAAGGATTGCGTTATATCGCAAAATCACATCGCTTATATACGGCGAAGGAAGTGAGAATATGAAAAAAGAAATACATCCGAATTACAACGAGATATCTGTGATCTGTGCGTGCGGCAGTACGTTTCAGACGCGGTCGACGATGGGCGAAGACCTGCATATAGAAATTTGCTCGGCTTGTCATCCGTTTTTTACCGGTAAACAGAAACTGGTCGATACGGCTGGACGAGTGGACCGCTTTAACCGGCGTTATGCTCGTGCCGCTGAGGCGACGAAGTAACTGGAATTGAAAGCAGCAACATTTAAATATTAGCTTTTCGAAATTTGACGCCGACCCTTAGCGCCGTATCTGAAAGTGTGTGGACCACACACCCGGATGAGGCAAAAAAGGTCGGCGTAAGTTGTTTTTCAGATACCCGTGGAGACGTTTTTCAAAATCGACTGGCACTCCATGTTCGTGCCGACCGAATCGATCCTCGAGGTCGTGATCCGCGGCACGATAATGTACCTCGGGATGTACCTTATTTTGCGTATATTCCGCCGCCAGTCGGGCTCGATCGGGGTTGCGGATCTGCTCGTGATCGTGGTTATTGCCGACGCGGCCCAGAACGGCATGGCCGGCGATTCACGGTCGATCACGGAAGCATTACTGTTGATCACGACAATAGTCCTGTGGGATTTCTTTTTGGACTGGCTTGGTTTTAGATCGACGTTTATTGGGCGGTTTTTGACCCCGACTCCGCTTCTGTTGATCGAGAACGGCAAGTTTATCAAGAAGAATCTTGACAAGGAATTTCTGACCGAGGACGAGGTCTACAGCCAGCTTCGCCAGGAAGGCCTCGAAGATGAGAGCAGTGTAAAGCAGTGCTTTCTTGAGAGCAACGGACACTTCAGCGTGCTGCTGCAAACGACCGGCAAGAGTAAACAAAAAGGCAACTAACTCGGACGCAAAACCGTCAATTAGAGGATATGAAAATGAAAAGTTCGGCACGAAAACTCAAACTCATTCACGCCATTTTTGCGGTCGAGCGCGACCTGATCGTTGGCGGCCAGGCCGTTATGGAAGGGGTCATGATGCGCACGCCTTCGGCCTATGCCATTGCCTGCCGTAAGTCCGATGGGACGATCGTCCACACGGCCGAATCGCTGCCCAAGTGGAGCGACAAGTACAAATGGCTCTCATGGCCGGTGATTCGCGGAGGTGCGACGCTGATCCAGTCGCTTGCCCTGGGGGTGAAGGCCCTTAATTTCTCTACTCAGGTATTCGAAGAGGACCTTCGCGAAAAAGAGGAACGCGTCAAAGAACTGACCGGTGAATTGGAGCCGGCACTGATCGAGGGAACGATGAATGAGAAGTTTCTCAAGGCTCCGGTAAAGGTAATAATGCCCGCGGAATCGGTTGAGTCCCGGCCAACATCAAAGGGCAGCTCTGTCGCTGCGATCGGTTCGATAATTTTCGCTTTGCTATTTAATATGCTGCTGTTCCTCGCGGCGCCGCTCCTTTTGACGAATCTGGGATTTATCTGGGCAGGTTGGGCCGAGGCTCCGGCGATCGTCGAAGGTGCCGGATGGCTTGCTATGGTCAAAGGCTATGTTTGGGAGATCAAACCGCATTCGTGGATAGCGTTCAACCTTATCGACGGGCTTGTCCGTATGTTCTTTTTTGTGGTGATGATCTTTACGATGTCATTTCTGAAAGACATTCGCCGCGTCTTCGAGTATCACGGTGCCGAGCACAAGACCGTCTTTACCTGGGAAAAAGGGCTCGATCTTACGCCCGACAACGCAACCATTCAGCGACGCCAGCACCCGCGATGCGGCACTTCGTTCCTGATGGTCGTGATGCTGGTCGCGATCGTTCTGTTTTCGGTGATCAAATTTGACGCCCTTTGGATGAACCTCGTAGTACGAATCGCGCTGATGCCGTTGGTTGCGGGTTTATCCTACGAGGTGATCCGCTATGCAGCGAAGAAGGAATCGGGAGCGATCTTTAAATTCATGACCAAGCCCGGCCTGTGGCTGCAAAATATCACGACGCAGGAACCCGATGCCGGCCAGTTAGAGGTGGCGATCAAGGCACTAGACGAATCTTTGAAACTCGAGCCGTCCGAGGTCGAAAACGCACCGGTATTTCAGCGGCATTTGGAAGTGGTCGTTTAATAAGCTCGGCCGCGAATGCACCGATAGGAGCTTTTGCTCAATGCGTTCGCGGCTAAAACAATATGTTCGAAAAACTTGCTCAGATCGAAAAAAGCTACGAGGAACTGACCGCTCAGATCTCTTCGCCTGAATTCATGTCCGATATGTCGGTCTACGCGAAGCTGATGAAACAGCATCGGAGCCTGGGCGAGATCGTTGGTAAATATCGCGAAGTCCGTAAGATGCAGGAAGACCTGCAGGGTGCTAAGGACCTCGCGGAAATGGCCGATGACGACGAGATGAAGGAAATGGCGGCACTCGAGATCGCCGATATTGGGGAGAAGCTCCCGACTGCCGAAGAGGAGCTAAAAATGCTGCTCATTCCAAAGGATCCTAACGACGAAAAGAACGTGATCCTCGAGATCCGTGCCGGCACGGGCGGCGATGAAGCCACTCTCTTTGCCGCGGAAATCCTGCGAATGTATGCACGCTATGTCGAGCGGCAGGGTTGGAAAATGGACATTCTCGAAGCGTCGGATACAGGAATTGGCGGGATAAAAGATGCCGTCGCCGTGATCGAGGGCGACAATGTTTACTCACGGCTTCGGTTCGAATCCGGCGTCCACCGCGTCCAGCGTGTGCCGCAAACCGAGACACAGGGCCGCATCCATACATCCGCGATAACCGTTGCAGTTTTGCCCGAGGCCGAAGAAGTGGACGTTCATGTCGACCCTAAGGACTTGCGCGTTGATTACTTCTGCTCGTCAGGCCCTGGCGGACAGTCGGTAAATACAACTTATTCCGCGGTTCGCCTGACCCACTTGCCAACGAACGTTGTGGTTTCAATGCAGGACGAAAAATCTCAGATCAAAAACAAGGAAAAAGCGATGCGGATCCTTCGGGCACGCCTGCAGGAACTTGAAGAGCAGAAGCAACACGAACTTGAGGCCAGCGAACGTAAATCGATGGTCGGAAGCGGCGACCGTTCTGAAAAGATCCGCACCTATAATTTCAAGGAAAACCGCGTCACGGACCATCGGATCGGCCTGACCGTCCATCAACTCGATCTAGTGATGGAGGGCCAGATCGATGAATTCATCGAAACGCTGCGAACCAATTACCAAACTGAAAAATTAAAGGCGGAGGCTGTCAGCGCGTAATCTGAAGCGGATCCAAACGAACTGCTCGACAATATGGCCCAGCCCACTCGCTTATTCCTTGTTCGACACGGGCAATCTGCCGGCAATGCCGAAGGAAGATTTGGCGGCCACGGCCCGACGCCTTTGTCGGACCTGGGCCAGCAACAAGCCGAGAAGACCGCCCGAGCCCTTGCCCAGGAAGGCATTGACGCGATCTACTCAAGCGACCTATTCCGGGCCGTCCAAACCGCCCAACCACTTGCCGACCTTCTAAAACTGCAGATTCACACTTCGCCAGCGTTTCGCGAAAGACATGTCGGCGTCCTCGAAGGGCTGACATTTGACGAATCGAAGGAAGCCCATCCGCAAGACTATTATGCGCTCGTCAACCGGAATATTCATCATGTTATTTCGGGCGGCGAAAGCTACCGACAGCTGCTTCGGAGGATCACGGCAAAACTCTTCGATGTACTGAGAGCTCATCCGGGGAACCGGATCGCAATATTTTCACACACGGGAGCGATCTGCTACTTGACGCTCTACCTACTGGGTGCGATCAACCGAAATACAAAACAAACGCCGTGGATCATCACATCAAACTGCGGGATCAACCGCTTTGAGATCCGCAGCCGAACCAATATCCGCGTTCTCGCCCTCAACGATACCCGCCACCTCGCCCACATAACCGGCAACGACTCGTTTGCGGCGCGATCAAAAGGTTGATGCCTGCCCGGCTAAGGTATCCACGTCCATTTCTTAATAAAAGAGGGCCAGCGAATAAAAGGCCGGCCTTATTACATTAACCTCGTCCCGACCCAGGCGGACCCAGCTAGAAATCCCAGCGAATAGCAAACTGCAATTCACGAGGAGCACTTGCCGACGTGGTGATCTGGCCGAATGTACTTGCGGCCGAAAACAGACTGACCCGGGTCCTTAAAAGCGACTATCTGAGCCGCATCTGCCTGGGTCAAGAGTTTATTACCGATTCGGCCGACAAAGGAAATAGCGAACATAAAAATAGGGCCGAAAACCGGCCCACGCATAGATTAAGATCAGGTAAGGAACCTTACGGCTTTTTATTGGCAGTGATGTAATCTTCCAGCTTCTTTCGCTCGGCATAGTCGGGTTTTACTTTAAGGAACGCTTCGTACTCAGCCGCCGCCCTGTCCTTGTAGCCCGCACCATTGTAGAGTGTGGCCAATCGAAGGTGAGCATCAGCCATCCCAATCGGATCTAAAGCTGTAGCAGCGTTGAAGGCAACGACAGCCTTGGAACCTTTCTTCAATTGAAGGTACGTTTCACCAAGAAAGAAGTTAGCCGCAGCAGAGTTAGGGTCGGCTTTAATGGCCGCTTCAAGCGAAACGGCTGCTGCATCATAATTCGTCCGAGCCAGCTGCACGCGCCCCAGATTTAACAATGCCGGAAAATGACCTGGTTTCGCGGCCAAAGCTCCGGTAAATTCCCTTTCTGCAGATTCATTATCCTTCTGGATAAATGAAAGCATTCCGAGGTCGGACCAAGCCCAGTAGTCAGCCGGGTCGGCGGCCACAATTTGGTTCAGCGTAGCGATAGCTTCTTTGTAGCTTTTCGCTTCCATCTCCTGCTTCGCCCGCTTATAAAGCGCTTTATTTGCGGACGATCGATCATAAAGGTCTGATCCACTGGCTCCCGCGACATCCTCGCTAACACCAGCAGGACGCAACAGTACTTTTAGGTCATGCCGTACATCCAGCGAAACAGATGAGTTGGCGATAAAGACGGAATCACGAAACCTTTCGGTTCCGTCCAGTTCTAGTACAAGCCAGTAATCGCCCGCTGGAACGTCAGTGAAGCGAAAGCGGCCGCCGCTGACACGTTCCCTCCCAAGTATTTGCAGGTTTTTCGTGTACAGGATAACCTCTGTGGTCAATGGCTTAGCTGCCCCGACGCGAGAATCGCTAATTGTCAGATCACCGAACAAGAGGAACCCGCGGGAGGACTGAGCAAGGGCTACGTCCGAGAACGCAGGTATCAGGACAAGCCCGAACACCAGAATCGCTAAGCATTGCCATCTGCTCGGCTGTGATGTCCGTTGTATTCCATTAGCCGCATCGTCCCGGTCCTTCTCGCCGCAATACTTCCCTGAACGTTTCATACTTTTGCACCTCCGATTCCAGTTGGACAAGCCCTACAGGAACTCCGGTCAGGAGACCGACTTTTTGAATATAATAGCACCAATGAGTAAAGCGGGCTGAGGCCAAAGTCCCAGCCCGCTTACTAGTTTATCCAGTTTTTTTCGAACTAGAAATCCAGCCGGATAGCAAACTGCATTATCCTCGGAGCCCCCTGAATATTCGTAAAGTTATAAAAGGTCGTGCTCGGACTGTTGTACTGCGGATCCACTCCATTTGTGACATCCGCGTTTCCGGTAAAGAACTGCGAATTCGAAACGTTGAAAACTTCCCAACGAGCCGTAACCTTATATTTTTCGGTTATATCAAAGACCTTGTAAAGTCCGGCATCCAGACTTGCGTAGCCTGGAGCACGGATGATATTACGCGAACCCGTTTCGCCCGGCGCGGGACTTCTAAAGCTCTGGTAGAAAGCCTTTGGATCCGCAAAAAGATTAGGTGGAAGAAGACCGCCCCTCGTCGGGGACGTTTCCACCGGCCGAACCTGAGTAGCCCAGCTTCTCACATTCCAATTGGTCGGCCAGCCACCAACATCAACCGGAGCACTAGTTGGTACGCCGCTGTTGTAACGGAGGATCGAAGTGAGCTGCCAGCCACCAATGATGGCGTTGACAAATTTATTTGCGTTTCCAAACAGCATCCGGTTACGACCAATAGGTAGTTCCCAGGTTGAGTTAAAATTGACAACGTGTCTAATGTCGAAATCGGATACTGCCAGATTGTCACTCTGGCGAAGAGCATTAGTAATAAAAGCCGACCCGAATACGCCGCTGGTTTGGAGACCGGACGCATCGTCGATCGACTTCGAAAGCGTGTAGTTGAAATCCCAGGAAAGTGAACTCTTGAATCGTTGTCGAATACTTACCGTAGCTCCATGGTATGTGGACCTGCCTATGGTACCGTAAGCGGAGAGAGCTCCATACTGATTCTGGAAAAAGAGCGGCTTGATGAAGGCATCGAGAACGTCCGACTGGAGCGTCGTCCAGTCATCGCCTGCATCATAGCAACCGAAGAGCGGAGCACCGTTACAGCCAGGGGTTACCGAACTAACCGCCATGAATCCATAAGCTGCCTGCGTATTAGTCAACCCCGCCCCAAACAAAACCGCATCGAGCGACCCGGCCGGATACATATTTTCGAAGAACGGAATCTTCGGAATCAAGTTTACGGGCGTTCTGGCAACGCGATATTGTTCAAGAAGTCCCGCTGCTGTATACCAGTCCTGTTTGGAAACTGGATCAACTATGTTGTTAGGTCCCATCACGTCACGCGACGCTAGGAGATGGCGGGCAATACGGCCGATATAGGAGGCCTCTGCAACTATTCCACCCGGAAGTTTACGACTGAATGTAAAGTTCCAGCTGTAATTGATCGGCGAGATCAGATTGGTATCCAGCGAACCTTCGATACGGCGAGAGTTATTGGGCGCCTGAGTCTGCGGAAAAACCAGGTTTGCCGGTGCGCTGATAAATGGAAGGTTGCGAATGCCCATGGTCAGGCTGGTAATAAGCGGCGCCGGGCTCGTGGTAACGTTATAGGTAGTCGCCGCCGGCGTCTGAGACGATGAGAATCCCAACGTATTGTTGGCGTCAAAGTTGACTGCCAGAGCCTGGCCGAAGTAGTCATTCGTAACCGCAAATCCACCACGGAACGTCGACGCCTGATCCTTGCCGAAGATCACGGACAGCGGTCCGCTCTTGAACGAGGGCGACCACGCCGCCGAAAGCCTCGGCTGGAAATTGTTCGTGTCCATTGAATAGAAGCCGGGGGCATGGTTGGCTGGCCCCGCAAGCACAACCGTGAGCGGATCAGTATAGTTCACACCCCGCTGAGAGGCCTCTATGCGCTTATCCAAATATGACTGGAGGCTTACATTCGGTCGAGCCTCAAATCCCTGAGTTTCATACACCGGCCGGCTTAGGCCGTATCGAAGGCCAAAATTGAGGGTGAGGTCGTTTTTGATCTTCCAGGAATCCTGGCCATAAACGTCCCACTCCTCGGTTGCAAGGGTTCGCACTACCGGCGCACCCGATGTCAGCGGCTTTCCATCCAGGCCAAAATTGAAATTCGCGGAGTACTGCGACATTCTTCCAATGAGGGCCGCGAAGGCGTGTCTCGTAGTGGTTACATCTGAGGACGCGATGGTGGTGCCAGCCGGAAGGCCTGTGAGTGTCGGCAGCCAAGCATTTATCGGATTGGAGAGCACGTTGCCGGAGCCGGCGTAGAACGACTGGTTTGTGATCCCATTATCGAATGCGGCTGCATAATTTGTCCGATTGTTCCTGGTAACACGAACGTTAGTTCCAAAAGTAAAAGTGTGATTTCCCGCTATCCACGTGAAATCGTCGGTGATATTTTGAACAGGAGTGACCCGACTAAAGTCGCGAGCAAACAGAGCGGTTGAAAAAACGCTCCGGAAAGTGATCGCGTTATCTTTCGAATCGCCCAAATTGGTGAACGCTTCCCGAGTAAGGCCGTACCGGAAATTATTCACTTTGTTGGAAGCGACGGTCCACGTGTAGGCCGCGACATAACCGAGCGGATGGCTCCACGTATTAGGTGCCGGCGTATCCGGAAAGTTTGGTGCTCCGCCAAACACATCCTGCTGGTAATTTCCGCGTAGGGAAACAACGTGTTTAGCGTCTTTGGTAACGTTGAAATCGATCTTAGCGGTATGAGCCGTGAGTTTGACGGGAAGCGGAGCATTGAACCGATATCCGCCGGTATTTAAGCCGTCTCCGATCTCAGAATTGTTCGATGGGTATTTCGCCGCAGCGGCCGCCAGAACTCCGACGGTAAACGGATTGACATCAACCAAGGCGGTACCCGAGGGCTGGCCGTTGGTAGTCAAGGAGTTAAGCTGCGCAGTTGTAAGCGTTACGACGGCCCCTGTGCTGGCCCTAAACTTAAGCAGTCCCTGCCCAAGACTCGCGAGCGGTACCAACCTGTTAACTGTTCCCTGCCGAGCGTCACGACGCTCTTCGTAATTGTAAAAGAAGAAAAGTCTATCCTTAACGATCGGTCCGCCGATGGACCCTCCGAAGTTATTTCGAATAAGATCCGGCCGAGGAGTTTCTTTACCCGTCTTAGGATCGATCGATCGATTGTTGAAGAAATCATTCGCAGTGAAATACGTGTCGCGATGATATTCGAACAGATTGCCTTTCCATTCATTCCTTCCGCTTTTGGTCACCAGAGCGATTTGAGCACCAGACGAACGACCGGCGGAAGCGTCTGGATTACTCGTCGTCACTCGAAACTCTTCAACCGTGTCAGGACTCACGCGAAGCACCGGTGTAAAAGCATCGCCGGTCTGCTGTTCATTAACATCGACTCCATCAAGAGTGATATTTGCCTGGTCACTGCGGCTGCCGGTAACATATCCACCCGGCGCCACACCCGGCTGCAGGCTCAGAAGATTTGCAACGTTTCGAGCATTCAGGGGAAGCTGGCTGATCTGCTGCGCGGTAAAGTTGTTACCAAGGCTCGCATCCTGGGTATTAACGATCGATGTCAGATCACCCGCTGCGACATTTACGACCTCATTGACATTGCCGATCTCGAGGACCGCGTTCGCGTCACTGGATTTGTCGACAAGAGCATCTACGTCAGAACGAATGGTCTTTTTAAATCCTTTTGCCTCGAACTCAACGCGATAGGTGCCGGGAGGCACGCTGGGAAACGAATACGTTCCGCTGCTGCTGGTCGCCGTTGTTCGAGAAAAGCCCCTGGACTCGTTAACCAAACGAACAGTGGCTCCGGGAACTGCCGCCCCCTGAGCGTCCGTCACCGAGCCACGGACGGTTGACGAGCTAGATTGTGCCTGTCCCGAAGAAACGAAAATCGTCGAAACAAGTAATAAGGTCATCAGCGAGTAGCCAACGACACTTCGCCATTTGAATGTCATAGATCCCTCCTAAAGTAAATTAAAACAATGTTGCTGGAATTTGCGAGTCCGCAAAAAAGTCAGGCATCTATCGTGCCAGAAAATCCTTTTATGATCGACGTCAAAACCAATTTCCCCAAAATCGCAAAATACACAGTAAATACAACGCAAAACTGAGACGCCTTCGTCGTTCTTATTGCCGTAATAATGGACAACGCTTCATAGTTGATTGCCTGACGGCAGAGGTCATTCAAATTCTCGTATCTTATCCAAGAACCGCAAAATGTTTAGCGGCGATCGCCTTAGCTGCGGTGGCCCCGTTGCCGGCTGCCCCGATTTTGGTGGGGGCGGAAGGACTGGCAACATCCCCAACGGCAAAAATTCCCTCGACGCTGGTTTCGCAGGTGCTGTCGACAATTATGTAGCCTTGTCGGTCGACGTCCAGAGCGTTGCGGATAGCTTCCGAATTTGGCTTGACGCCGATCCTTACCAAGATAAGGTCAACCGGAAGCGATGTTCGATCGCGAGTCGCGAGGTTTTCGATCTGCACATGGTTAACGCGATCGTTTCCGGCAATTTCATTTACCCGACAGTTCATCAACGTCCGGATATTAGCAGCCGAATGAACAAGGTCTACAAAGCTGCCGCGGGCCGAAAACCGGCTTCGTCGGTGAATGAGGTACACGCGATTTGCGTATTGGCTAAGGATGAGGGCGTTTTCGAGGGCGGCATCGCCACCACCGATAACTGCAACTACTGCTCCAGCTGTCGACGATGCCTCGGCAACACCCGACGTCATTATCCCTCGGCTCTGCAGCTCCAATTCACCTCGTATCCCGAGCAGCCTTTTTTGAACGCCGGTCGCTATGATGAAGTATCTGCCTGAAACGGATTCGCCGCTCGCCAAGGTCACCTTTTTGTTTATCGTATCGATACTTTGAACTATCGTCTCCAACTTGGTGATTGTGGCGACGCCGTTGATCTGTAATGCAATCAGGTCACGAAGTTCCCGGCCATTCCCGATCGTGATGCCAAGATAATTCAGTACCGGACCGTGGATGGCTAACAACTGGCCGCCGATCACCGTTTCGCGTTCGATCACGACCGATGAAAGACCAAGATCCGAGCACCACATAGCCGCGGACAACCCGGCCGGGCCGGCACCGACGATTACAACATCAAAGTCACGATCTTCGCTCTTCATAAAGTTCGCGAATCCCTGTATTGCCTGAATTTGTCAAACACAACTGACATTTTTTGTCACTATTGAAGATCCATACCTAATTATTTTCAGGTCGGTAGTTAAGGATATTGATTCAAGAATCCCTATTTTATGGCCTAAACGGTAATTCTACAATTACTAAGGTTCATATTACGCGTGGCATTGGTCTTGCTATTGAATCTCGTATGGTTTTAGGGCCTTCGCTTAGAACTCCGCGCTCGAAGATGTTGAATCGGTAAAAAACCCTAGCTTCCTCCACATAGATTATGAGATTAGAAATCGAATCTGATGTTTCGGCTCCCCACATTGAATCTGTAGTAAATCAGGAAAACCTGCCGGAGTCTGGTCCTTCGGGATCTGACAGCCGTCTCAATCAAGGCATATCTGCTGCGCGTAGCGGTGATCGCTCGCTTGCCAGAACACTGCTCGGCGAAGTTACTGATGAAGATCCGGCCAACGCCGAAGCGTGGCTCTGGCTTGCTTCGATCAGCGAATATCCGGAAGAACTGCTTGGATTCCTCAATAACGTGCTTGCGGTTGACCCGGAGAATGAACGGGCCACACAGTGGAAGACTGCAACCGGTGCCCTGCTTTCGAAAACCTTTGTTCAACGGGGTATGGCAGCGATGGACGACAACGACGAGTTAGCCGAGGAATGCTTTAACTCGGCGATTAGTCACGACCCCAGATCTGAAGCAGCATGGTTCGGAAAGGCTTCGCTTGCCAAGGACGACGGCGAGCGAACAGAATGTCTTGAACGCGTTCTGAAGGTGAACCCGGACCACGTCGATGCGAAGGCATCCCTTCATGGAATTAGCCAGCGGCAAATCGCCCAACAATTTCTCGCCGCGCAGACGGCCGCCGTCTCCGGAGACTGGAATTCGGCCTCAACAATTCTCGATCAACTTTTCGCATCCGATGCCAACCATGTTGGTGGATGGACGTTGCGTTCCCACTTCTCACCGACATTGGAAGAAAAGATGGCCGCATTCGACCGCCTGCTCGTTATCGATACGAAAGATCGATGGGCAAAAACTGCTAAGCAATTTCTTACAAAAACCGCGTCGGCCGTCCGTGAACGACCCGCACCGACTGAAGCTGCGATCTTCGAAACCATAGCCAACGACCCAGTGGAAAATGTCGACAAATCCTCAGAACCATTGGAATTGCCTGGTGAAGTGCCGGCACTCAAAGTTTCAGGGGATCCCGAGATGGTTAGAGACTGCGAAGTCGCCAACGAAGGAGCTAATGATGTAGCTATCGACGACGAACTCCGGCTTACCGAACAGTCCCCCAATTCAGATGACGATTCCACCGAAGCCAAAGAACTTCTTTTCGGTGCAGTCGAGACCTCGGCTGCAGTCGAGACGTCGGATGAACTAATCCACTCCGAACATACTTTTGCGGCTGAACTGAATTCTAACTCTCCCGTCGAGAATTTTGAGGACGAACCGCTATCCAATCGGCTTGTACCGGAGTTGCTAGCTGCTCAGGCAACCGATGAGAGGATGCATGAGTATCTGACCGGAGATGCGGTATCTCTACCGCCAGGATTCGATCTCGGACGGAAAGACACAGAGGTTGTCGACAGCGAGACCGAAACGACGACCGAAAGTTATGCGGTACAAACGACTGACGAAGCTAACGAACCGATAAACTTTTCGGAAGCCGAACCGACCGATCATTCCGCTACGGAATTAGTAGTTGGAGGTGAAAGCATCGATGAGTCCGAGTCTGACGCTCCAACTACAATTGAGGATATTAACGCGGAATTCTCGAACTACGACGTACCTTTTGATACGGCAAACGACAACCACCAGGCGGCCAGCGTAGCCAACTCACAAAGCGATGCCGTTAGCCACTTGGCGGCATCATCCGTTTCATGTCCTTTTTGCTTAGCCATCACTGACCAACAGGCGTTTCAGTGTCAGGGTTGCCAATCTATACTCACGTTATCCGATATAGACACTCTTTTGAGCGATATAGACTGTGACGGGGATATGATCATGCGATCCGTCACTCAGATGGAGGCAGCGTGGAATCTTCGCGAGTTCGATCAGGCTGAGCTGACGATCCTAGCACTTGGTTACTTTAACCTAAAAAATCCCGAACGTGGATTGGCCTATCTCCAGGAAGCGTCGCGGCTCGCCCCGAATGACGTAATACTTGCAGGCCAGGCGAATGCGCTTGCCATCCGTTTGGCCGAACTACGCAGACAGAATGAGAATCACGAGGCAATGCCCAAAGGCAAAACCATTCTCGTGGTCGACGACAGCGCCACCGTCCGAAAACTCATTTCGAGTAAGCTCGAAAAAAGCGGGCACAACGTCGTGACCGCTGTAGATGGTATTGAGGCAATGGAACTCCTCGACGACCTGGTTCCCGATCTGGTTCTTCTCGATATTGCTATGCCGCGAATGGATGGTTACTCCGTCTGCAAGCTGATCCGTGCAAATGAATCTGTTAGATCCGTTCCAGTGGTGATGATCTCCGGAAAGGATGGCTTTTTCGATAAAGTTCGCGGACGAATGGCCGGCACCACCGGGTACGTCACTAAACCATTCGGCCCGGAAACGCTAATGCGCGCCCTTGAAACCTACCTCGTCCCGGATGGACACGTCGAGGACTCGAACGCTCACATCACCGAATAAGAACGCAACAAAAATGATCACCGCCGAATCCGACCGCTCCAACAAAGATCAGCCGGCCCTCTTCGCCTTTGTCGAACGGGCCTCGGGGCGCCTCGCCGGAGCTCGTAATGGCATTCTGATCTTCGATCAGGACCCGAATTCGGCCGGGGATCTCGAACTTTCAGTTCGAAATCTGCAGTTGCTTAAGAAGGATGCTGTCGAAAATGATCGTTTTGATATTGTTGTCCTTTCGGATGAATGCGAAGGATCCATCGAATCGCTGCTCGCCTCGTTTCCCGGTCACGCCAAGGTCGGTCGATCACTTGATCTTATTGCGAAGATCGAGGAGGCCCTGCTAAAGCTCCCGATCGAGGCAGATGATTTTCTGCCCGACATTTCCGGATTTATTGACCAATCGTTTGAAAGTTTTAAGACCTCGACGACAGTTCTCGAAGCCACAAGTGAGGAATTTGACCTCGACGAGGAGACGCTGGAAGTGTTTCGTTCAGAGGCGTGCGACCTGCTCGGAAGCATTAAAGAGAACATTCGACGACTTAGTTCGGCCCCCGAAGACCGAGAGGCACTGTGGGAAGTGCGCCGCAGTGCCCATACGTTTAAGGGAGCAGCGGGCATCGTCGGGTTTAAGGCGGCGTCCGAGCTTTCCCATCGGGTCGAGGACCTGCTGGATAAAATGGTCGAGTCCAACTCGGCTGTTTATGGCGACACCCTTACTCTGCTTCAGCGGTCGTCCAAAAAACTGGAGATCATTACGTTGGGCGGCAATATTGACGACGACGGAGATCCGATCGACGTGCTTTATTCGGACTTCGCGAGAGTGATCGAGGCCGTTCCCGGAAAAGGTACGTTGCCGGCCGAACCGCTTCGCCTTCCCATGGATGATCGGATCATCCCGGACGGTGCTGTTTCCGACAGGGTCAAGCTTGCTCCGACGCCGATCGTTCGAGTTTCGCTTGATCGGCTTGATGATCTGATCAAGCTCTCACGTGCATTAAACTTAAACCACTCAGCACTGGTTCAACGATTTTCCGACTTCGGCCTTGAGGATCCTGCAAATGTAACTCATTTTGAAAAACTCGCGGAGTTGCTCGAATCCCAACGAAGCCTAACGCATGAGGTTCAGGAAAAATTATTCCGAATCAGGCTCGTTCGTTTCGGCACCCTTGAAACCAGATTAAATCGTGCGGTCCACGTTACCTGTCAGGAAGAGAATAAGAAGGCCGTGATCGTGCTCGAGAACGGCGATTGCGAGGTCGACACACAAGTGATCGACGCACTCATCGAACCTCTTCTGCATTTACTAAAGAATGCAGTCGTTCACGGCATTGAACCGCCCGAAACCCGGAGATTGATCGGCAAATCCGAAAGAAGCGAGATTAGAGTTCGCATCGAATCGGACGAGTGCGGCATCACGCTGAGCGTTTCCGACGATGGACGCGGCATCTCGGTTCCAAGGTTGAAACAAAGGGCCGTTGCAAATGACCTCGTTTCTCCGGAAGCAGCGGCATCGCTAAGCGGGGCGGACGCCCTTGGCCTTGTCTTTCATCGCGGTTTAACTACGGCGGACAAGATAGACCTAAATGCGGGACGAGGCATCGGAATGAGCATCGTCAAGGAGAGCATCGAATCGAACGGCGGGAGCATTTTGATCCAGTCCGAACCGCAGATGGGAACAACATTTACGATCCGGCTTCCGCTGGTCATCAAAAAGGTGACTGGATCCGAACGTACACCAACCGCCGAGATACGCGAAATTCCACCTTTGCCCGACGTTAGCTCGAAGCTGGTCCTGATCGTTGACGACAGCGCCACGATCCGCCGTCAGACCGTCCGTCTGGTTGAGGATGCGGGGCATCGTGCCATCACTGCTACCGACGGCGCCGATGCGATGGAACTTCTGCTCTCTGATGTTTGGCGGCCCGACCTTATCCTAACCGACATTGAGATGCCCAAAATGGATGGCTGGGAGTTCCTGGAATGCGTTAAGAACACTGAAGCGACGAGTACGATCCCGGTGGTAATGGTCACCTCACTAGACGCCGACGAATACCGTCATCGAGCATTCCTCCTGGGAGCATCGGACTATAATGTAAAGCCCATCAGCAGCGAGAGAATAGCAAGGGTGATGAACGGGATCCGTTCAAAAACTGTTAACGGATCGGCGGCCGGCTCGGCCTGATCTCGACTTTGCTTTGCAGGACTCGTTTATCCATTTGAAGAAGGTTTAGAACGACTTCGGCTCTATCTGCAGTCTGAATTTGCCATGATTTTTCATCAGATGGCGTGTCATTGCCAAAGTACGTATTTACACTGCCCGGGCAAATATAGCTGACTTTGATGTCATCGTGCCGAACCTCTTGCATCAAGGCCTCTGAAAATCCGTTTAGTCCGAATTTCGAAGCGTTATACGCTGCCATCTTCGGATGGGCATTCTGACCCGCAAGCGACGAGATATTAATGACATATCCACCGCCCCGAGACCGCATCATGGGGATGGCGTAGTGGCATGCGTAGAAGACGCCGAAAAGATTCGTTTCAAGCGTCGCGCGGAATTCGTCGCCAGTCATCTCTTCGATGGTCTTGCCAAAAATGCCCACGCCTGCGTTATTTACAAGGATGTCGACGCCGCCGAATAGGCGGCTTGCCTCGTCCAACATCGACTTGACTTGTTCTTCGCTTCGAACGTCACAGATCTCTCCGGCAACCTCTCCGTGAGGAAAAAGATCCGTCAACGCCTTTGACAGGTCACTCTTGGCCCGTCCGCAAATAAAAACCTTTACGCCCGACCTTACGAGACTTTCGGCGATTGCAAATCCGATACCTTTTGTCCCGCCAGTGACAACTGCAACTTTGTTCTTTAGCTCCATCGAGTTAAACGATACTATTTCCCTATTTCGTCGGAAAGGGTTGACCATTTTATCTTAGGAGAATCGCGTTCCGCCAATCGTTTCCAAACAATGGTCACCGACCCATCGGCGTCGCGTCGAACAATGCGAAATGCAATGATCACATCCTTTCGCTTGTCGAATCCCATTTCGTCATAATCCATGCCGAGCACGGAACGAATGTACTTGCCCCGATAAGCGATCGAGCGCAAAACATAGGTCGTATTCTCCCGCGCATCGATGTTGCGCCGATAAATAAATCCGCTATCCTTTACGCCGTTTGTAAACTTTCGTTCGTTTTCCAGGGCCTTGTTACGATCGGCTTCCGGGGCAAAGGCCACCAGAAATCTCATACCGCGTGTTTCCAAAGTTACCTGCTGCAGCGGCACATCGCCTAAGCTAACAAAAATGCCTTGCTGCAATATTCCTCTCGCTTCGAAAGACCTGGACGTAAAGGTCATATCGGAGATTCGCGAAATGCGGTAATCGCGAACACGAAACGAGTAAGAATTTCCCGCTCCAGGCATCGTATAAGCAACACATTCCGGTGAACCGACGACAACTTTCGTATCGGTCGCACAACCCTTATCCGCCGCGAGCTTTACCATCCCGGTGTTAGCCTGTCGAAGAAAAACTGCGACCTGATCGACCGTCTCTTTGTCGGGCGACATAAACTGCAACTCTTCTCTGCTCGATTTTCGATAAAGGGCTTCGACGCTCAAGATCGCATTCTTCCGAGCCAACTCTCGGGCTTTTGCTTCGGTGGCATTCAAAATCTCGTCTTTCGCATCTCGCAGCGCGCGCTGTTGAGAAGCCGTTCTCTGAATGTCGAGCCGTTCCTGTTGCTGCCGCATCCTGTCCGCTTGCTGCTGCTCTGCCAGCTGACGGTTGACGTCGGCCTGAGTTGGAGTCCCCGACGTAGTTTGTCCTTTCGCTAAACCGGATAGTCCGATCAATGCTAAAAGACACAAGCAACACAGCACAAATTTCGCCATATTTTACCGCTACTTCAGTTTTTCTCTCAAAATATCATTTACGACCGTTGGGTTCGCCTTTCCCTGCGAAGCCTTCATCACCTGTCCAACGAAAAACCCGTAAAGGGCCTCTTTGCCGCCTCGGAAAGCTTCGACTTGCTCGGGATTGGCAGCGATCACTTCGTCGATGATCCTTTCTATCGCTCCCGTGTCCGATACCTGTTCAAATCCTTTTTCCCCAATGACTTCCGCCGCCGTCTTGCCACTCTCGAACATCACGGCTAGGACTTCCTTAGCTTGATTGTTATTGATCGAGCCCGATTCGACGGTCTTTATCAATTCAGCAAGATCTTCG
>JBBRSH010000069.1:0-22736 GCA_038245555.1 Pyrinomonadales bacterium
CATACAAAACAATGCATTTCCAGAAATAAAGAATTGTGAAATTGTAGACCAACGCAACAACCTCTGGGATGTTGCAATTAATACCTATATCAAGACAGACTCATTATTGTTGTACCTAGAATTCGGCGTTTTTGAGGGTGAATCGATAAAATACTTCGCCTCGAAAAACCACAAGGCAAATAGTTTGTTCCTAGGACTTGATAGTTTTGAGGGGTTGCCGGAGGACTGGGGTAATATGCCAAAAGGAACCTTTAATAGCTCCGGTAAGCCGCCTGTTGTTGACGATGAAAGAATTAAATTTATTAAGGGTTGGTTTCAAGATAGTTGGTCTTTGACCTTCAATGAAATACAGAAACAGCAGCGGCCTGAAATACTTTTTGTTCACTATGATGCTGATCTATATTCATCAACGCTATTTGCTCTTACAAAAATTGATACCTTAAATTCCAGTTATTTCGCTATCTTTGATGAATTTACGGGTCATGAAACGAGAGCTCTGTATAATTATTGCCAAGCATATGGGGCCAAAGTCGAATTCTTAGGAAAGACGCTATCGGCAAATTACCCGATGCACGTACTTTGTAGGATAACTCCCAAATTAATTCAGCCGCCGATCTAACAACACTTTTCGCTGTCGCAAATACCGCTCCCTAATTGTGAACCTACATTCCGTCCGCCTATCTGACAATGTTATAATCATAGTCTTGATTTTCAGTTAACATATGATCGTTTTTACAAACGGGTGTTTTGATATCCTACATGCGGGGCATGTTCAACTGCTGGAACGGGCACGTCTTCTCGGCGATGAACTGATCGTTGGCATCAACAGTGATAGTTCGATCCGCAAGATAAAAGGCGAAGGCCGGCCCTTCATGGATGAGAATGCGCGGAAAGAGGTGCTTTTGGGGCTTCGGTCCGTTGATCGGGTTGAGATATTCGATGAAACGACACCTGAAAACCTGATCCGTCGTCTTAAACCTGATGTTCTTGTTAAGGGCGGAGACTGGAAAACAAACGAGATCATTGGTGCGGACATTGTGCTTTCGCGCGGCGGTGCGGTCCATTCGCTTCCGCTGAAGCCGGGGTACTCATCGAGTGCAATTGTTGACATCGTTAGAAAGAATGGAGGACGCTCGTCTCAACTCGTGCCCGAGGTCACAAACAGTTTGCCGTCGTTAAGCGAGCATATTGATGTATTTCAGCGATTGGAAGGTGACTGCGGCGAGTCCATTCTCGAATGTTCAAAGCTTCTGATCGATACCTTTTTACGGGGCAATAAAGTGCTCATATGCGGAAATGGCGGCAGTGCGGCCGATGCTCAGCACCTTGCCGCAGAATTTGTCGGCCGTTTTGAAACCGAACGTAGAGCCTTGCCTTCGATAGCCCTCACGACTGACACGTCAGCATTGACAGCACTCGCTAATGATTACAGTTTCGAGCGGGTATTTGCCCGACAGGTTGAGGCGTTGGCGGTATCCGGTGACTGCTTGATCGCTATCAGCACAAGCGGCAATTCGCCAAATGTTTTGGCCGCTGTTATGGCCGCCCGAGCGGCCGGATGCAGGGTCATTGGCATGACCGGTGGTTCCGGAAAGAAATTGGCAGGCCTTTGCGATGCCTGTATATTGGTCCCTTCAACCCGTACCGCACGAATCCAGGAAGCCCATATCACGATTGCGCACATCTGGTGTGAAATCATCGACGCGGCGATTGCTTCTCAAGTCTAGAACGATGACGGCTCTCGAAAATTTCTCAAACGTCAAGATACTTGTTATCGGAGACCTGATGCTCGACCAATATTTGTGGGGCGTCGTTTCGCGGATCTCACCGGAAGCACCGGTTCCCGTCGTCAAACTCGGACGTACCAGTGTTGCCGCCGGCGGAGCGGCAAATGTTGCCGCTAATGTCTCCGGGCTAGGGGCAAAGGCGATCCTGATCGGAATTATCGGCAACGATTCCAACGCGGTTGTATTAAGAGAATTGATTGAGAAGGATAGCGGGATCGACTGCCGGCTGATCCAGCTTGACGGCCGTGAAACGACTGTCAAAACACGGATCGTCGCCCATAACCAACACGTCGTTCGCCTGGACCAGGAGACCACGACGGCGATCACGGAAACTGAAACCGAAGCCTCGATTTCTATCATTTCGAAAGCCATCGATGAGGTTGACGCAGTCATAGTCTCGGATTACGCCAAAGGATTTCTCACGAATGGCCTCATCTCCGAGATCTTTCGACTGGCCAGAAAGAGTGGAAAAGTGACCCTTGCCGATCCCAAGTCGAAGGATCTCTCAAAATATCGCGGGGCAACGATCATTACTCCGAATCTAAAAGAAGCGAGCGAAGCAGTTCAGTTTCTACTCGAATCACGGGAACAGATATCCAAAGCCGGTAATGATCTTCGGGCCGGGTTAGGCCTTGAGTCGGTTCTGATCACCGAAGGCGAGCACGGCATGACGCTTTTTGACGGTGCGGATAGTCCGTTTCACCTGGAAGCTCTTGCCCGCGACGTTTTCGACACGACCGGCGCCGGCGACACCGTAATTGCCGCGTTTTCCGTAGCTGCCGCATCTGGAATGAGTTTCCGTGAAGCAGCAACAATTGCCAATGTAGCGGCTGGGATAGTCGTAGGCCATATTGGTACGACGGTCGTAACGAAAGCGGATATCGAAGCTTTTATCTCATCTCAACCCGAAATCGCTCGAGGCATCTGATTTCCCCCGCACTTTGTTTCGCGGGCTTATTAATCGCAAATCCAACGGCCGTTGATCCGTTTAGCGAAAGAGCCGTCTGTGCCGGCTTGGCCTTGCGTGCACGGCGTGCCTTTTCGACAGTCCTTACAATAGACATAAGCCCCGTCCTGTACCATGGGACGGCCATCGCCTCCCGTGGCCCACTTTGTAATGTCGCCAAAGGTAATGTTCGGGTCGAGCTGCACAAGGCCGTCCGTGATCGCTACGTTGTAGCCAAAACTGTTCGGCCGGCCTTCGATTCGGGTTTCTCCGGTGCCCTCCGGAAGCCGCCCCGTTTGGAACATCATTCGCCCGCCATCAAAATTGGGCCGGGCAAGCATTTTTCCCGCCGAATCCTTGCAGAGGCCTCCCTGGATAAGCGGATCGTAGCAAAAACGGTCGCCCGTTGACGTTATCATTACGGCCGGATCGGATCGGATAGTATTGGGCCCAAATTGGTTGCCTGTCGAAATGAAATTCAAGTAGCCGTGCAGTTCGACAGGATCAAAGATACTGCTGTTTATAACCATGATCATCTCGCTGCGGATGGCCCCAAGCGGATTGGTATAAATGCTGCGCTGACCGCGTTCCGAACCTGAATTAATGACGGTCATTGAACCGATCGTGTCGATGTATATGAACGTGCCCCCGATCTCCGCCCCGTAGTTATATCCCGCCCCCCAGGACTGTTCGATCAGCATCGAGCCGCCACGTTGGATGCGGATACCGTCACCCGGCCCGTTTGATGCAATATACGAGAAGATCGAGTTCGTAATCTTCCAGTCACTATTGTAGGTATCCAGCCAGATGCCCGTCTTGTTATTAAGAAAAAGCCCGTGATCGACCTTCACATAATCAAATTGCCAACTGTTGCAAACCTGGTCGGCGGGATTACAGTTGGCGTCGTTTGCGTTGTGAACATATATGCCGCGGTCCAGGTTCTGAAACGTAATATTTTCAAACTTAAAGATCTGGCTGGAATTTTGAGCTTCCATACCCATGGGGCGGTTCTTGGCCCACTTGCCAACGCCCTCGATCCCATAATTACCGGTAGAGTCCCGCTTAGCCTCGCCGTAAAGGGCTGAATTCCCGAGCAGCTCAAGGTCCCTGACCGTAACCCGGTTTGTGCACCCTCCAATGCGGAAAATTGTCTGATTCGGATTTCGAACCCGAATGCGCGTAGGACTTAGCCGGTCGGGAAGGTTGGTGGTCGTATTCGAAGTGTTCGAACCGGCGCCCACCACGTTAATGCCTGACGGCAGGGTGATCGCCTGATATTTCGGATCGCGTATGTTTCCATCCGTCGTACCAACAATATAGTCGCCATCCGGAAATCGAAGGGTTCCGCCCTGACGGGCCGCGACAAACGCCACGGCGTTCTTTATTGTCCTGGTATAGTCGAGCGGTTCGGAAAATGCGTATTGAGGATTGGCTCCCGTTGTCCGCGTCACGGGCCGAAAATCCTTGACGTTGTAAAATCCGGTTTCTTTCGTGATCGGATACCAAAGATACGAAACCCCGGTCGTCAGCCGTATTTCATACATGGGTTCGGGCCCCTGAAAACACCACCGCCCGTCACCGTTGGTCACCACATTAGATGGCGAGCGTAGAGTGCTGCCGTTGCAGGCGGTGATCCCGGTCGCCTTTGTTGCGAGGTTCGTTCCCGCCACAAAAACGTCGATCGCGTTTACCGCGCCGGTCGATGGCAAGTATTTTATGGGGCAAGCTCCACCGGTGTCAGCTTCGACGGTGAACGAATATCCCTCGAACTTGTTCTGTCCGGATATCGAGGCCGCAAAAGCAAAGATCAGCGTAAAAAATATGGACGTTTTATGTTTTAAGGTCATTCTTCTCAGTCTCCGATGTATCCGTGATCCAACACGTCTATTTCAATAGTAGCCCAAGCGGCCACCGCCCGCTACCCGTCGATATCGGGCCACCAGTTGATCCTGTTTGCATCCAGAACCGTAGGCACTGTGTATTTGTTGTGCAGATTTTGGTACGTTATACTTTAGTTATTAGTCGGAGCAGAAAAGAAAACTTTCGCGCGGATAAGCAGACCCAGGTTTACGAGATGCCCCAAAGAAAAAAGGAGGATTATGAACAGTGAAGACGCGTTGGTATTAGAGGAGCCTGCTTTCGAAGGTGTTTTTGCTGATATCGAACACAAAGAAACGAAATGGGACATATTAAAATATAAGGTCCTGGGTTTGCGTGAAGTATGGGCTTTCGACAATCGTTCCTGCCTTACGTTTACAAAGCTATTATTCCCAAAGGAAAACCTGCTCGTGTACCGTTACCGAGGCATGGATATTTTAACGGACCGTATCGGCGGTGACGCCCATGGAGCCCGCGACCTGCTTACCTCGCCGATGTATAGCCGTTTTTTTGATCAGATGAGGTTCTCGGGGCCGATAAATGTCCTCGATCTCGGAGCAAATAACGGCGGTTTTCCGTTGCTCCTTTCCGTAAGCGGTATAGACCTGAAAAAGGTCGTAAGTGTCGAATTCAACCCTAACACCTTCGTCCGGTTGCACTTCAATCTGCTTCGGAATCTTGATTGCGAAGTTCTTCCGATTAACGCGGCTCTTTGTGGGGAAGAACAGGACATCGAAATGCAGTTCGGAAGCGGCGGCCCGTCCGACAGCATCTACGATAACGTCCAAAACTCCACTGGGAAAGTTTCAAAAATAAAGGGAATCACACTCGATGGGTTCTACGACACGTATTTCAAGGGCGAAGTGATCGATATATGCAAAATAGACGTTGAGGGCGCCGAATTTGATGTTTTCCGCGGGCCATCGCACGAAAGCCTCAAGCGATGCCGTTACGTAATCATGGAGATTCATGAACATGGTGAGCGAAGGAAGTCTGAAATAGTTCCAGTAATCGAAAACCTTGGATTTACTAGACAGGAAACTGAGCTCGGAGCGGATCCATGGGTACACTTATTTATTAACTCTCAAAATTGAGTTGTTTGACTTCTTCTGGACACAAACGCATTTTGGTCTTTCGGATTGGGCATCTTGGCGATACGCTCGTATCTCTGCCGGCGTTTTGGGCTACGCGGAATGCGTTTCCGGACGCCCATATTGCTTTCTTATCGAACACCAATCTTAGCCGGCCGGGGTACGTGACACCGGGGTCCGTTCTTCCGACAGATGGATTGTTTGATGAGTGGATTACGTATCCGAGCGGAATCGGTCTCGTTGAAAACGCTCTGGCCCTCGCCCGCCTTTTGTATGACCTGCGTCGTTCACGCTTCGATACTCTTGTTTATTTGACCACGCGTGTCCGCAGTTCCATGAGGGTTCGCCGCGATCTCATTTTTTTTCGACTTGCAGGTATCAAACAGGTCGTGGGGGCTAGACACCTTGCCGAAAACCTCCTTGACCACGACAGTCCCGCACCCTTAAAAAAGGTCGATCCGGAGTGGAAATTCCTCCTCGATTGTCTTGCCGCCGATCATATTGGCCTCAATTCCAAACCAATCACGGATGTTGGATCGACAACAGCGGATATCGAAGCAGCCGATCTGTGGATACAAATTAACTGCTTACCGAGGCAAAGGCTGATAGCTATAGCCCCGTCCGCGAAATGGGAATCAAAAAAATGGCCGGAAAGTAGATATCGATCTGTTGTAGCAAGATTGATTTCCGAGCATCAGGTTTTCCCCGTCGTATTCGGAGGACCGGAAGATCGTGAGATGGCCAGCCGTTTATTGGAGGACTGGAAGGTCGGCGCGAATGCGGCGGGCGAACTCGATGTACGTACGGCGATGGCTGCTCTTACAAGATGCGAAATGTATCTGGGCAACGATACTGGGACAATGCACATGGCCGCATCCGTCGGTGTACGTTGCGTAGCTATCTTCGCGGCCCTCGATTGGCCGGGACGTTGGTTTCCATTCGGCAGCGGGCATCGAGTCTTCAGAGAGCCGGTGGAGTGCGAAGGCTGTGCTACACCAGATTGCTTCAATCATCACAAGTGCCTTGACCTGATCAGCGAGGTCTCAGTCTACGACGCTTGCAACGAGATATTAGCTCCAAAACGCATCGCCTAGACCGGCCTTACCTTTTCCAGCCAATGATCGACCATCTCGTCGATCATTGTTCCAAAGGTGTATTCCGGTTCCCAGCCTAAGATACTTCTGATCTTGGAACTGTCGCCTTTCGGAGTATGTCGGTCTTCCGGCCGTAGCAGCCGGGATTCACCGATTTGGACCTTGCTCCAGTCAAGCTCGAGTTTATCGAAAACATATTGAATCAGTTCACGGACACTATGAGTAATTCCGGTAGCACACACAAAATCATCCGGTTTTTCGTGCTGCATGATCATCCACATTGCTCGAACGTAGTCCTTTGCGTGGCCCCAGTCGCGACGGGCATCCACATTGCCTAGTTCAAGCTTGTCTGTAAGACCGTATTTGATTCGAACGGCCTCTTTGCATATCTTGCTCGTCACAAAACTGGTGCCACGTCGAGGACTTTCATGGTTGAACAGGATCCCGTTACATATGAAAAGTTGATATGCGTTTCGATAGTTTCTGGCGATGTGATATGCAAACAACTTTGCACAGGCATATGGTGAAGCAGGGTTCATATGCGTCGTCTCTCGCTGAAATCCGTCGGGATCAATACTGTTTCCAAACATTTCCGAGGAAGACGCCTGATAGACCTTTGCCGTCGGCAGGTCAAGGCGCACGGCCTCGAGAATGTTGAGAGGCCCGATTCCGTCCGCCTGAACCGTCAAAAAAGGCTGATCGAAGGAAACCTTGATATGAGACTGGGCAGCGAGATTATAGATCTCATCCGGACGGACTACGCGAATGACTCGTGAGAGTGAGGCCAGATCTGTAATATCCGCGTAATAAAGTGCGAGTTCATCCCGAATCGGGTCAATTCGTGAAAACTGGGATTCCGCAGTCGAATTGCTCTTGACGACGCCTGCTACCTTATAGCCTTTCTCCAAAAGAAGTTCAGCCAGATAACTGCCATCCTGCCCGTTTATGCCTGTTATTAAAGCTTGTTTCATAATCGCTCGCGAACCTTAGACGATAGTATAGACAGTTTATATTTGGGGCACAAAACCATGGGAAGTTCTGAAAATTGCTTGTTTATCCCGATACAAATATCTAGAATATCAGCGGGATCAGGAGTCCGTTGCCTGCTTTCCATCCAATCGATCAAACTTAATGAGAATACTGGTACTAGGCGGAACTGGCATGCTTGGACACAAACTCGTCCAGGAATTGGGCACTCATCACGAGGTGTGGACGACCATTCGCCGTGAATTCAGCTCCGTCTGCCATTATGGATTGTTTCACCGAGAAAGGACTTTTGAAAACATCGATCTGACGGTTGAGGATGCTTGCAGAAAAGCTATTGAAACGGCGAAGCCCGATATAGTTATCAACGCGGCGGGTATCGTCAAACAACTCCCGGCTTCAGCCGACGTATTAACGTGCCTTTCCGTAAATTCCATCTTTCCACATCGATTGGCAAGCTACTCCGAAGAATACGGTTTCAGAGCCATATTTATTAGCTCGGACTGCGTGTTTGACGGAACCGCAGGCTCTTATCGTGAAAATGATCATCCGAACGCCCGCGATCTGTACGGGATGAGCAAGATGCTCGGTGAAATCGTGACCGGAAATTGCATCACCTTACGGACGTCACTGATCGGCAGGGAATTGGGCAGTAGTCATGGACTGGTCGAATGGTTCTTAGGCAATCGCGGACAAGCCGTGCAAGGTTTCGCTGAAGCCATTTTTAATGGCTTCCCAACCATCGTTTTTGCGGATATAATTAATATGTTGGTGGATGAGCATGCCCACCTGAACGGCCTGTTTCATGTTGCCGCGTCACCAATAACTAAATTCGAATTGCTTAACTTGATTAACCGGCGTTTTAACGCTGATGTTACTATAGTCCCGTCGACCGACCTGACTATAAATAGAAGTCTGGACGCCCGTAGGTTCAATACGTTGACCGGCTATCATTCTCCGAGTTGGGAAGAGATGATAGATCGAATGGTGACTGACCCAACGCCTTACGAAATGTGGATTAAATGAACGAGCTTGAAGGAAAAAGAGTGCTTATTACGGGTGGTACCGGGTCTCTTGGCCAATCGCTCGTTAAGCGCATACTTTCAGGCGAAATGGGCCTGCCGTCCGATATAACTGTTTTCTCCCGCGATGAAGCGAAACAGCACTACATGAGGCTCGATTTCCTCGATCGTGTTGCGGCTACCGACGACATTATCTATCAGAATTCGCGAAGCTTACTACGATTTCGGATCGGCGACATTCGCGATTATTCGTCCGTTCTATCGGCTATGCGCGACGTAGACATCGTCTTTCACGCCGCGGCCCTTAAGCAAGTTCCTTCGTGCGAGTACTTTCCCTACGAAGCTTTTTTGACGAATGTAATGGGCGCCCAGAATATTGTCAGAGCGATCAGAGAAAATTCGCTTCCAACGACAAAAGTCGTAGGCATCTCCACCGATAAGGCGTGCAAACCCATCAATGTCATGGGCATGACCAAGGCGCTGCAGGAACGAATAATGCTGGAAGCTAACCGGCATTCTAACGATATTTCAATTAATTGCGTCCGATACGGAAATGTCATTGCATCGCGTGGTTCGATCGTACCGTTATTTGTAGAACAGATCCAAAAAGGACATGCGGTCACCATTACACTGCCTGAAATGACCAGATTTCTTATCAGTTTGGACCGGGCCGTTGATACGGTGTTTGAGGCGGTCCGAAGCCAAGAGCGGGGTGCGACGTTTGTTCCCAAAGCACCGGCCGCCCGAATGACCGATGTTGCCAAGGCATTGATGGGTGACAAAGACGTTCCGGTCGAGTTTACGGGCATTCGTCCGGGCGAAAAGATCCACGAGATCATGGTATCCGAAGAAGAATGTTTCCGAACCATTGAAGCCAATGATTACTATGTGATCCTCCCAATGCTGCCGGAACTTCGTGAAAACCGTGACTTCACTCCCGCCCTGTCAACCGAATATACGTCGAAAGACAACAATATTTCGGTCGCCGAACTCCGCAACCTACTTGTCGCTGCCGGGCACGAGATCGCCTCGCTCGCCTCGCATAACTGATCCTTCGGACCTTGCAAATATATGAAAGTGATGACCATCTTCGGTACGCGCCCCGAGATCATTCGGTTGAGCCTCGTCATGAAGATACTCGATCAGCATTGCGAACATATCACTGTTCATACCGGCCAAAACTACGACGAAAATCTGAGTGATATATTTTTTCATGATCTGGAAGTTCGGGCCCCCGACGTCCATCTCGGTGTAAAGTCCGCTGTTTTTGCTGAGCAGTTGAGCCAAATAATCGCAAAATGTGACAGATCGATCGATGACCATAAACCGGACCGGATATTGATCCTGGGAGACACGAATAGTGCCCTTTCATCGATAGTCGCCGCCCGAAAACAAATACCCGTATTTCACATGGAAGCGGGAAACCGGTGTTTTGACGATCGAGTGCCGGAAGAGGTAAACCGTCGGATCATCGATCATTCGAGCACGATCTTGCTGCCCTACACTGAGCGAAGCAAGGAAAATCTTGTGCGTGAGGGAATCGAAAGGGACCGAATATTTATCACCGGAAATCCGATCAACGAGGTGCTTCACTTTCACGAGCAAAAGATCGATGAAAGTCTTATCCTCAAACAGCTCAACGTCAAACCCTTCGAATATTTCCTCGTTACTCTGCACAGAGCTGAAAACGTTGACCTTCATGAACGGCTTGCTTCTATTTTAGCCGGCCTTTCGAAAATTTCTGAGAAATTCGACAAGGACGTCCTTATCAGCGTTCACCCAAGGACGGGCGAAAGGCTAGGCCAATTCGGTATGGAACCAGGTTCTAAGAGGATCCGTTTGTTGAAACCATTTGGATTTTTTGATTTCATAAAGCTTGAGAAAAACTCACTTGCCGTCATGACCGACAGCGGTACGGTGCAGGAAGAGTGTGCAATATTTGGAATTCCGAATATTACGATCCGCGATGTGACCGAGCGTCCGGAGACGATCGAGTGTGGCAGTAATATTTTGAGCGGAGGAGAGTGTGACGCGATCGTCCGAGCAGTTGAGATCGCGATCGCTCAGCCTGCCGCGTGGACGCCACCACGAGAATACAGTGTCCAAAATGTATCCCAGACCGTTAGTAAGATAGTCCTCGGTTACTTGAGCCAGCGTCGACACCGAAGTTAACGGATCTGCCATTTCATCGTGTCCAAATCCCCGGGTCTTTTTCCCGGTGAATGAAAGTACATCAACTTGGTTCGTACGGTACAAGCCTTTTTATCTAGAATAGATCGGAAGATCCTCAGTGACCGTTCAAGCATTAATGAAAAAAGACAATAGCATAGACAAGCCGTCTCAAAACTCATCCAAAACGAACGCTGACCCGAAACGCCGCCTGTGGGTGGTGACGGAGCTTTATTACCCCGAAGAAACGTCGACCGGCTATCATATGACTCGAATCGCCGAAGGGCTAAGCAATGATCTCGACGTCAAGGCTCTCTGCGGACAGCCCAACTACTCATTACGTGGTGTTCGTGCTCCAAAGCATGAGTTCCACAACGGCGTCGAGATCTTTCGTGCAGCGGCAACCACTCTAAATAAGGACGTTATCGCGTTTAGATTGATCAACATGATCACACTGAGTATCACCGTATTTTTTAAGGCGATCTTCCGGTTCAACGCCGGCGACAGAGTGCTGGTCGTAACTACGCCGCCAACGCTTCCTTTTGTCGTCGCCATCGCATCGTTGCTGAGAGGAGCTCAATACACGCTATTGATACACGATATTTATCCTGAGATACTCTTCGCGGTGGGCAAGTCGAAAGAATCGTCGATGTTAGCGACAACAATGAATTTTTTTAATCGCTGGCTCTACAAGCATGCCTCAACGATCATTGCTATCGGACGCGATATGAAAGCTCTTTTGGAAGCAAAAACCGCGGGGCTCGATTCGTCGATCGCGGTTATCCAAAACTGGGCCGAACTCGAAACGGTACATCCGGAACCGAGAGAAAAAAATACTCTACTCGACGGCCTCGGGCTGATGGACAAATTTGTCTTACTTTATGCCGGCAATATGGGACATTCGCATGATATTGAAACTATCGTCGAGGCGGCTAAGATGCTGAATGACCGCGAAGAGATCCACTTCATTTTTCTTGGATCCGGTGCAAAAGAACCGTGGCTAAAACGCGAAGTTACCCAAGAGAAAATGAAAAATGTCACACTGTTGAGCCCTCAGCCCAGATCTGAGCAGGTAACATTTCTAAACGCGTGCGACGTTTCGATCGTTTCGCTCGCAAAGAAGATGTGGGGTGTTTCTATGCCGAGCCGCACCTACAACATACTCGCCGCGGGGAAACCTATCCTGGCGTTGACGGATCCGGACAGCGAACTTTCGATCGTCATTGACGAAGATCGAATTGGCTGGCATGCTGAGGCTGGTAATCCCGTAGATCTTGTCAAAGCGATCATCAGCATATACGAAAACCGCGAATCTCTTGGAGAACGGGGCCAGCGAGCCCGAACCTCTGCGATGGAAAAATATTCCCTCGAAACGGCTATTTCAAAGTATCGATCGGTCCTCTCCGCTTAGTTGATCATTTTGGTAGAACTCTGCATATTCTCCGGCGCTTTTCTGGCAACATATTTTGGGGTTGGTTGGTTTCGCTCGTGGTCGGTTAGGCGAGGGGTCCTTGACCTGCCGAATGAAAGAAGTTCGCACGTAACGCCGACGCCGCGAGGTGGAGGATTAATAATTGCGATCGTCATGCTCGTGACTTACGTTGGCGGGGCATTCGCGATCACCTACGATCTTTCGTGGGGGTTTCTCCTGGGTGCGGCGCTGATCGTATTGGTTAGCTGGATGGACGACCTATACTCCGTTCCGTTCATTTGGCGCCTTGCAACTCATTCGCTTGCTGCCGCCGCACTACTTTACGATAATGGCTTCATTTCGGTATTTGCGATCGGAGAAGGCGGACGGGTCATAGATATCGGATGGGTGGGAGCGGTCCTGACCTTTTGCTGGGTCGTCTGGTTGATCAATGCATATAACTTTATGGATGGGATCGACGGAATTGCCGGCATAGAAGCTCTGGCAGCGGGACTCGGCTGGACGGCACTAGGCATAAATTGGAATCTACCCGTCGTTTTCGTTCTGGGCGGTACACTCACGTTCGTTAGTTTTGCTTTCCTACTTCATAACTGGCCTCCGGCGAGGATCTTTATGGGGGACGCCGGAAGTGCGTTTCTGGGATTTGTTTTTGCCGCCGTTCCGCTGCTCTCGAAGCCGGAATCAAATATTAGCAAGGGAGATCTCTTGATCGCCGGGGTATTATTTGTCTGGCTTTTTGTTTTCGATTCAGTCTTTACTTTCATCCGACGGGCGGGCCGTTTTGAAAAAGTTTGGCAGGCCCATCGTGAACATTTATATCAACGGCTGGTGAGATCATCATACTCTCACAAAAAAACGACCCTTGTTTATGGCCTGAGTTCACTTGTAGTCTCTGCCGCAACGGTAATCTGGCTAGCCGATCGGTCTCTTCGCGCCTATGTGATGATAGTCGTGATCGTGTTGGCCCAATCGTTGCTAATACTCGCTCTCTGCTTAAAGCGGAAGTGTCTTTTTGGAGATATCTCGTAAGGATCATATGCATTTCTACGCTTTCGAATCTTACGGCGTTGGTATTCGAATCGACAGTAATCGAAAACAGATCATTGATCGAGTTCGGCGGATCGCGGAAGTCTCACTTCTCGGCGGGCTGACAGATATTGAACCGGACAAAGCCACTCAAATTTTTAAGATCCTTAAGGAAAAAGATCAGTTAAAGCTGTATTTGAACGGGGAAGATCTTGCGGATACCTCATTTCCCAAGGCGTTTTATAATTATTTCGAAAGCCGACTCAGGGTGATAGTTGCGGAATATGCGAAAGATCTGGTCTTTGTCCACGCCGGCGTGATCGGATGGAAGGGAAAGGGAATTCTGTTTCCCGCGGATAGCTTTCAGGGTAAGACCACTCTGGTCGCAGCATTGGTACGGAGAGGAGCTACATACTACTCAGATGACTATGCCATTCTGGATCAGAATGGATTGGTCCATCCGTTCCCTCGCAAGTTATCTATACGCGACCCCAAACGCGAATTTAGTCGGTCTAATGTTGCGGCTAAATCGTTAGGTGGCCTGACCGGCGACGTGCCGTTACCCGTTTCGGCAGTGATACTTACACGGTTTCGAAAGGATGGAAACTGGAAACCGAAGATACTTTCTTCAGCTCGTGGCATAATGCAGATCATCCCTCAAGCGATCCCTGTTAGGGCAAATACCGAACTTACACTTAAAGTCTTGAAAACAGTTGCGAATCGTGCGATAATCGCAAAGAGTCTAAGAGGCGACACTAAGTTCTGCCTTGACGAAATAATTTGCTTTCTTGAAAAGTTTTGATTCCGGGTTGGTTAGGCCAGGAATTTTGTATATTGATCGGAGGAGAAAATAATGAACGCTATATACCCGCAGGCAAGAAACACCGACCTTGTCGTGCAGGATATGCCTGGTGAAGTTTTGGTCTATGACCTTTCCAGTAACAAGGCACACTGCCTTAACGAAACATCCGCATTCGTTTGGAAATCGTGTGATGGCACCAATTCGATCGAGGATATTCTCACAATGCTCGAAAAAAACTCGGGCGGAAAAATCGACGAGAATTTGGTTTGGCTCGCGATAGACCAACTGAGCGAAAAAGGACTGCTGCAAGCGGGAACGACAAAGCGTTTTGAAGGAAAGTCACGCCGCGACGTCTTGAAAAAAATCGGTATGGCCTCAGTGATCGCACTGCCCGTGATCGCATCTCTTGTAGCTCCTCGAAATGCATTAGCCTCTTTGTCGTGCGCGTGCACCTCAAATGCGAACTGTACCGGTAAGACCGGCTGCTCCTCGACAACCAACTGCAACCTCGGTGTCGGTGGACAGTGTCAGCCGTAGTCCGGAAGTTAACATTAGAACTGGGAGTAGTGAAGTCTAAGTAACTTTGCTACTCTTTTTTTGTGGAAACAGTTGTTGAACCACTTGAAGATCGAGAATTCAACGATCCCCGGTGGAATTTGCTTCAGCGAAAGGCCCAGGAGATGAATGTCGCACGGGCCTTTTCGCTATTCCGGAGCGAAGGTATCGAGCCGATCGTCATCAAAGGGTTTGCTGCTCAACGGAATTACCCTTTATCGCATCTCAGAATGTCGACGGATATCGACTTAGCCGTCGCCTCCTCTGATTTTGAAAGGTCGGTTGAAATTAGCAGATCTCCATCAGCAGAAGGGCTTGCTATCGACCTTCATCGCGGTCTCCGACATCTGGATACAGTTGATTGGAATGATCTTTTTGATAATTCCGTCACTGTAGAGTCCGGCGACGTTTCCATTCGGATCTTGAGGCCCGAGGACCATCTTCGGGTCTTATGTGTTCATTGGTTGACCGACGGAGGAGCTTTTAAGGAAAGGCTTTGGGATATTTACTACGCTCTTGAAAAGAGTCCAGCGGGATTCAATTGGCACCGTTGTCTCGACATTGTAAGTCCGAACCGGCGGCGATGGATAGCCTGCGTCATTGGCATTACAAGTAAATACCTTGGTCTGAACGTCGACCATTTTCCGTTTGCCAACGAGATGATGAACCTTCCGAGGTGGCTAGAAAAAGCCCTCGAACGAGAGTGGGCAAGCGAGATAAGACTAACTTCCATTGATATTTATTTGGGCGATCCTGTTAATCTTGTCAAACAAATTAAGAAGCGGATCCCGCCGAGTCCTATTCAATCGACTATCGAGATGGAAGGCAGCTTCGACGCTAAAACGCGTGTTCACTACCAGGCCGCAAGTATGATCCGGCGGTTTATTCCGTCGGTCAGGCGGGTGTACTCAACGATTGCCCGGCGGCATAAATAGTTGTCAGATCCCAGATCAAATTACTTTTTAGCTTTGGAAACTGCTGTCGGCGGTGGAAGTATCGTTCTGTTCGAAGGGTCAAACGTGATCGATCGTCTTTTGGGTGCTTCGGGAGTTTCAAGAGCAGAAGATCTGTTGCCCAATATTGACGAGCTTCTACGGATCAATAATGTCCGGGCTACGGACCTTTGCCAGATCGTTGTCGGAGCTGGTCCTGGAAGCTTTACAGGGATTCGGATCGGGATCGCGACAGCTAGCGGCCTATCGGCCTCGCTAGGGATCCCTATGCGATTGATATCTACGCTCGACGCCGTGGCACGGACAGCGATCGACGACGAGTTTCTGGTGGTTTTGCCGATCGGACGCGATACCGTCTGCATGCAGTTGTTTTCGAAAAAGGATGGCAGAATTTCTCCGTATAAAAAATCGGAGGTGGTGTCTGCAGCCGCTTTGATCGATAGAATAGAGGAAGAACAGTCGCGAAAATTCATACTGTATGAATCAACGTTCTCAGCTGTTCCAGTAGATCTCAGGTCGAACCTTATTAACTGCGGCGGCGATCTCGCTTGCTATCTCGGCCATGCGGCCAATGCCGATCAAAGTTCTGATGTCGCACAACCGCTGTTTATCGGAAAGCAAAATTAGTCCATACTTTGCAAATGTCAGGTGTGCGAGTTCGCCCTATCGATTCATCCCACATCGGCGATCTAATTCGAATCGCCGAGGAGACTAATCTTAACCGGTGGACGGCCGCCCACTACGTCGATGAGCTAAAAAATGAACAGGCGATAATGCTCCGGCTAGAAACCGCGACAAACAAAACAGTCGCCTTCATCGTGGGGCGAATCGTACCCGCCGTAGATGATGACCTCGCCGTCGATGCCGACATTTATAACATTGGCGTAGAACCTCGACATCAGCGCCGCGGATTCGGCCAAATGCTGTTTGACTCGCTGCTCGATACCTGTCGCGAAAAACACGTCCGTCGGATTTGGCTTGAAGTTCGCGAAACTAATTTTCCTGCAATAGGCTTTTATGAACGGAATGGATTTCTGGCGATTACCGTTCGAAATGATTTCTATGCCAACCCTCGTGAAAACGGTGTCGTAATGCGTTGCGATCTCTAGAACAAACCGATTGCTGGCAGCGAAAGATAAATGTGCTTGATAATTGTACCGACTTTCGGCTAATATGGACTCAAGCTCGTTACGTGAATGTTATCGCTCCCGTATTCGAGTGGTTAGACTTGAAAAAGTGAGGACAAAACGCCATGGACATGTCAGTCGCTGACCCGGTTAGAGACGAGTTGCTAAAAAGCAACCCAACGTTTCGAGAATTGGTACATCAGCACGAAAATTACGAAAAAAGATTGGTCGAACTTGCACACCTTACATACCCAAACGACGACGAACAACTCGAAGAAGTCACTCTTAAGAAAAAGAAACTACTCGTAAAAGACGAGATATTTTCCATAATGCACGACCATAACGGCGGGCATTAGACGATCGAATAACCTTTTTATAGTATCTACGGCGGCCCGCTCATTTAAAGCGGGCCGTTTTGTGCTTTGGCCGAACAAACATTTCGGGAAAATCGATAAAGTGATGTGTTGGTTAATACGATGATCCTGTCTAATCCCGTGTCTTTTAGCGCCAAAGGAACTTCTTCAAGACCGTCGACACTTACCTGATCGGACGTTTTTCCATCTTTTACGTTGACCAGGACGAGTTTTTCTTCACCCAGGGTTTGGACGAGGACGGCGTCGTCACCGACACCGATCAGAGACTGAATTCGGCCGGGAAACCGCTTCTTCCAGACCCGGGTTCCAGCATCAGGGCTGATCGCGTAGACGAAGTTGTCGTTTGAGGCGGCGACAATATAGCCGTTTACTCTGAGAATCTCGTTTACCCGTCCACCGCTCTTGAATCGCCATGCCGTCTTATTTGACGACAGCCCAAACGACGTAATGTTGCCATGGTCGTCGCCCCATACCAGCGTTTTGTCAGATGTACCCTTAAACGCAGATATCGGAAATTGTGCATGTGCGACAAACGTCGATTCGCCGCCCGAAATGGTGACGAACCTAATTTCATTTTCGGCGGTCACGAAAAATGCTCTGTCCACAGTAAAAACCGCCGTTCCAATGCCAACATTGGTCTTCCTGTTCCAAATTTCCACGCCATCCGCTACCGAAAGCAACTGCATGGCCCCGTCGACCGAAAAAGCCAGGACCTTGTCGCCCATGACCCCGATCGCATACGACGAGCCTTTTGACAGTGAGGCATTCCACCTTGTAATTCCGGTCGCCGAGCTGATCGCCCTCACATCGACTGTTTCTGGTTTGCCTGATTCGTTTGTGACGCTTCGCCGTACAAAAATTAGATTGTCCCTGATCGGTACGAGATTTGATTCGATCTTTCCCCCCACATCGGTCGACCAGAGTAATTTTCCCGATTCGAGTGACACGGCATCTATTCCGGAGTCCCCGCGGCGCAAATAGACGGAATTGGCATCGGTTTCGAGGCGCAGATCGGCACTATTTTCATATTTATATTCCCAACACTTTTGTATCGGATTCTCGACAGTAGACGCCGCTTGAGCTGAAATAAAAGCTGGAACGAGAATGACTAAAAGAGAAATATGTAAAAATGCAACTTTGAACAGAATTGCTACTTTGTGATGTAAAATCGTTATCATTGACCCCTTGAACGTACGTCCGTCGGAAAATGCGGTGATAAACCTGAATTTTATCACAGCGCCTTGACCGTGTTATATTGATGGCTATACTAAGTCAAAAGTTCACACTTAAATAGAAAAGTAGAGGAGATCGCTATGTCATTTAATAAGATCACCATTGTCGGCAACTTGGGTAAAGACCCGGAACTTCGCTACACACCGCAAGGAAATGCAGTATGCAGCTTCTCGATGGCGTCCAACGAAAAGAGACGCGATAAGTCCGGAGAGTATCAAAACGTAACGACCTGGTTTCGAGTCACCCTTTGGGGCCATCAGGCTGAGAACGCATCGAAATATCTTGCGAAAGGACGTCAGGTATATATCGAAGGCCGTCTCCGGATCGAGGAATGGACCGATCGTGATGGCAATGTTCGACAGTCGTTAGAGGTCAATGGCACGGATATGCAGTTCCTCGGCGGAGGCGAACGCGGCGAGGGCGGCGACTTCAGCGGGGGCCCGGACGATCACGACGCGGGATTTACCGGCAGCAACTCTGCCGCCTCCAGCGCATCAAGCGGAGCTTCTGCAAGTCCAGCTCCTGTATCGGCACCCGCGGGCGACGACGACATTCCGTTTTAGAGCCTAAAAGATCCGAGATTTCTTTCTTAAATATAGGCTTCGCCTGCCCCGGCGGAGCCTTATTCATTTTGGAGACGACGATCCCGATGCCAATACTAACCGCAAAGCAAGGTTGTATCGCGGAAACTGACTAAAGCCACTCACCCATTTTCCTGAATTTGTTATACCGGTCGTCTAGAAGTGTTTTGGTGTCTTTCTTGGAGAGAGCTTTGAGGGACGAAACAATACTTTTCTTAAGGCTTTCAGCGATCTTTTCGAATGCTTTGCCGCGTTTTCCGTCTGAATCGTCGCCGATCGACCACGATTCGGGCTCTGAAATGATCTCGTCAATGATCTCAAACTTCTTCAATTCGTGGGCAGTCAGCTTAAGTTCGTCCGCGGCTTTCGGGGCCATTCCCTGATCTTTCCAAAGAATTGCAGCACAGCCCTCCGGCGTAATAACCGAGTAAACGGCATTTTCCATCATCAACACGCGATCCCCAATACCGATCGCAAGGGCCCCGCCTGAACCGCCCTCGCCGAGGACTACAACGACGATCGGCACCTTGAGAGCCGCCATCTCCCGAAGGTTGAACGCGATCGCCTCCGCTTGTCCCCTTTCCTCTGCGTCGATCCCTGGATAGGCACCGGGAGTATCGATTATCGTCACCACCGGCCGGCCGAATTTTTCGGCAAGATGCATCACACGGAGGGCCTTTCGATAGCCTTCCGGCTTTGACATGGCAAAATTTCGATGGCGCCGCTCATTAATATCGCGGCCCTTCTGCTGGCCGATGACGGCGACCTCCACATCGGCAATCCGGGCAAAACCCGTGACCATCGCCGGATCGTCCGAGTACCGTCGATCGCCATGGATCTCGACAAAATCATCAAAGATCTCGTCAAAGAGGTCCATCGAGTAGGGACGGTCTGGGTGGCGGGCTGTCTGGACCCGCTCAAAGGCAGCTGTTGTCATATTTCAGGTAAATGATACCTCGTTTCACTTGTGTGCCCAATCGACGCGGCAGCCTTTTTCTTCGAGTTTACGCTGAAGAGCCCGGCTTCCTTCAACCCTGGTCGGGGCATGCATCGTTACGAAAACCTCGTCCACAGCCATCCGCACATAAACTCCGCACCTGCCCTGATGGTTCCCTAGCATAACGAAGATGTCCTCCAAACTGGATTGATGAATGCCAGCATCGGGAATCGTGATATTAACTGAGGTTGCCGTTCCGGCGACTGATTCATCGAGCGAGCGGACTTCGTTGATAATAAGTGTCGGATCCTGGCCCTCGGACGCTTCGATCCGGCCCTCCACAATAATCAATTCGTCGTCCTTCAGCTGCGTAGAGTATTTCTGGAATGCTTCGCCCCACGCAATTGTCTTAATTCCGCTTGAGCGGTCTTCCAGTCGAAAAATACAGAATCGATTGCCTTTTTTACTTTGACGGACGGTCAGCGTTGAAATTATCCCTGCCATCGTCACAGTATCTCCGCCGGTTATTTCACCAAAATCAGCAATGTTGGTTATCTGCATATTCTCGAGCAGCTCCGTATAGTTGTCGAGCGGATGGGCCGATAGATAAAAGCCAATGGCTGCTTTTTCCCGCCGCGATATCTCGGACTTATCCCAACCCTCGACCTTGACGATCGATTCCTCAGCAATCATCTGATCACTCTGAGACGTTCCAAACAGGGCGTTCTGACCCCGCGCCGCATCTTCTGCGAGCCGCTGGCCGCGTTGTAATGAGGCGTCGATCGACCCAGTCAGTCTCGCCCGCCACTCGCCCGGGCTGGAATCCGCGGTCATAATGGAATCGAACGCACCGGCCGCAATCAGGCTTTCAAGCCCTCGCCGGTTTACCACGCCGGATGCGAGTCTGGAGCAAAAATCGTGAAGGGAACTGAATTTCCCCGTTTTTCGAGCCTCGGCGATCGCCTGAACACTAGTCGTACCCAGTCCTTTAATCGCTGTCAGCCCGTAACGGACTGCCGCGTCGGCCGGGGTGAACCCTTCGTCGCTCTCGTTTATGTCCGGAGGCAGCAGCGACAGGCCGAGCGACCGCAGCTCAGTCGAATACTTATAAACCTTGGCGCTGTCCTGCGCCTCATGCGAGAGCACCGAAGCGTAGAAATGGGCAGGATAATGGGCCTTTAGATACGCCGTCTGAAACGCCAGTACCGCATAAGCCATTGAGTGGCTGCGGTTAAAACCGTAATCCGCAAACTTCGCCATCAGATCAAAGATCTCTTTTGCAGTTTTCCGTTTTTGACCGCGTTCGACCGCGCCTTCGATAAAGGTGTTCTCGTGAACGGCCATTTCCTCGATCTTTTTTTTGCCCATCGCCCGACGCATCATGTCTGCCTCGCCCAGGCTATAGCCGGCAAGCTTCTGGGCAAGCTGCATGATCTGCTCTTGGTAAACGAGCACACCATAGGTGTTGCCGAGGATATCCTCCATCTCCGGCACGATGTACTCTACGGGTTTGATGCCGCGATGACGGTCGATAAAATCGTCGATCATTCCTCCGTCAAGAGGGCCCGGACGATAAAGGGCGTTCAGAGCCGAAAGGTCCTCGAGCTCCTTTGGCTTAAGGCGTCGGCACATATCCGCCATTCCCGAGGATTCAAACTGGAAGATCGCTTCCGTGCGGCCTTCGCAAAAAAGCTGCATCGTCTTTTCCTCGTTATTCGGTATCACCGCCCAATCGATCGTGACGCCGAGCTTCTCCTTGATCGATGCGAGGCAGTCCGCGATCACCGTAAGAGTGGTTAGACCGAGGAAATCCATCTTGAGCATCCCGACCTTTGCGAGGTCGTTCATCGGGTATTGGCTCGTGAATTCGTTTTTGTCGTTGATCTTGACCGGTACGAGTTCGTGGAGCGGCCTCGGGCTAATGACAACGCCGGCCGCATGCACGGAGGTATGACGGGCACAGCCTTCGACCTTTAGAGCCAATTCGACAAGCTCATTGATTTTCGGGTCCGATTTCATTGCCGCCGCAAGCTCAGGAACTTCTTTGATCGCCTGAGAAATGCTCACGTTTCGGCCCCGAACAGGCGGAGGGATCATCTTCGCGATCTTCTCGACATCGCCGTACGGCATATCGAGTACGCGGCCGATGTCCTTGATCGCCGCACGTGATGCCATCGTCCCAAATGTAACGATCTGGCAAACGGATTCACGTCCGTAGAGCTCGGTAACGTGGTCAATGACCGCTCCGCGGCCGCGAATACAGAAGTCGATGTCTATATCGGGCATCTCGCGCCGCTCGGGATTGAGAAAACGCTCGAACAGTAGATCGTGCTGAAGTGGATCTACATCGGTTATCCGCATGCAGTAAGCCGCAAGCGAACCGGCGGCTGAACCACGGCCCGGGCCGACAGGAATACCCTGGTCGCGGGCGTATCTAATGAAATCCCAGACGATCAGGAAATATGCGGGGAAACCCATCTCATCGATCGTCGCGATCTCCGTCTCGAGCCTCTCACGGTATTCGCTGAGGCTGCGTTTTAAGCGTCCGTCGGCGAGCTGCAGGTCCCATTGCGTCTGTTTTCTATCCTCAAAACCGTCATCCAATACCTTTCTGAAATAATCGCTGGTTGACATCGAGCCAAATTCAGCCGGTATCGGAAAGGTCGGCAACTGACGGTGATCATCGCCCTGCGGCATTTCAAAATCGCACATTTCGGCGACCGCAACGGTATTTGTCAGAGACTC
>JBBRSH010000070.1:0-22676 GCA_038245555.1 Pyrinomonadales bacterium
CACGGCAACGACCCTACAAAAGAGGGGTCCGACCACACGCGCGAATACGTTCCGCTGCTTGTTTACGGCAAATCAGCAAGAGCAGGCGTAAATGTGGGCACGCGGCAGTCACTTTCAGATATAGGACAGACTGTCGCTGAGAACTTTGGCCTGGCGATCGACGACGGGGTTAGTTTTCTAAAGGAATTAGTGTGATGTTCGGGAGGGCCGCGAATTCAAGGCCGTTCCAATCGAATGGACTTGGCCGGGTAATCGATCGTCACGACAAAATCCTTCAAAAATACGTTGCCGATATTGATACCCCACGGCCTGTTATCGTGGCCGGTGCCTTTGCCAAAAAAAGTGACGGCCGGGGAATCGACGGAAATGCCGCCGATGGTTACGTTTTTGACATGGCCTTTGCGGTTGTCAAATGCTCCGTTGTAGCCCACCGAACTTGCGACTTCTCCCTTTTCAACCTCGGCTTCTAATCCGAGTTCGCGGATCGCCGCCGGCGTCAGGTCGAAATTTCCGCTGGCTCCTGTGTCCAGGCTTCCGACCAGCTTTTTACCATTCACCCACACGTCGTCTATCAGCAGGTTTTCCCGGTACCTAAAAGGAAAAGTCGATCGAAGCTGGGTATTCGGCTCGGAGGTTTTTGGAAACGGGGACCGTTCGTAGAATCGCACGATATTTTTTGGATAGTCGAACTGTACAATGCGTTTATTTAACAGGCTGTGGCCAAGTACGCCGTGAATGGTCTTTCCCATTCGCTCGCTCAACTTTGAAAGATCGATCGCCGCTGCGTTGACGTCTTTTGCAAGGAGGCCGCCCAGCTCAACAAGCGAGAGTCTGGTCTGATATGCGAGATTAATGCTCGTTCCGCCACCCGAGCCTTTTTGCCCGACCTCGCTCGTCTTTAGGCCGATCTCTTTTGCGGCATTGAGGTCGATCGCCGATGGATCGGTGCCGGTGTCAAGCAACATCTGAAACGGGCCCTTGCCGTTTATCCTGACATGGACGACGATCTCGTTCTTGACGAATTCGAACGGCACCTCGATGGCCCGCACTTCTTTGGACGCTTGCGGTAGGGCCCCAGCAACAAAGATGATTATTAAGCTTAAAATACGCGGATTGAAGATCGATTCGAATTTCATGATAATCCTCAAAGACAAATGCAAAATTCCGACCCATTACGTTTGTAGATCAATTTCGTTTAGAATTCAAAAATGCAAAAGTCAGGGCGAACCAAAAATTCGCGTTGGATAGGTCCTCTGAGTTTGGATTTTTGCCGAAACAGCCCAGCTAAATCGAAGTGAAGCGGGCTGCATTCGCTCTGTCAGGAAGAAATTCATAACGTCTATATGAAACGCACGATCGTTCCTTATATCGCACTTTCGCTGCTGTTTGTCCTGTCTGTGGTCGTGTTCGTTCAGCATTCCAGTCCGATAATGGCGTCTCTTATGAGGCTGACCGATCAGAGCCATTCGGTTCGGGCTCCGTTCGAATTGGGGAAAGGCCTCAAAGTCATCTTAATGCTGAGCGAGGCGAAGGCGGCCGGGATGCAGGTTGGCGATCGGCTGGTTGCGATCAGCGGCCACAACCTGACCGAGGACTTCTCCATTGAAAATGAGCTTAACGTACTGCACGTAGGGGACAAGGTCCAATATACCGTGGAGCGTGAAATTCCCGGCGGCGACACTCAGAGAGTTGAGATCTTTGCGGACGGCTTGCCGATCAATATGAACCTCGGGCAGACGCTGAGCAATCTGTCCACCAATTTTCTCTTTCTGATCTGTCTGCCTGCTCTTTCGTTTCTGCTCGGCTTTTATGTTGCTTTTCTGAGGCCTCGCGATCCGATAGCATGGATCCTATTGCTGCTCCTGCTCGGTATCGGATCGATCGCTCTCGAGGGGGCTCGTGAAGGGACGCTCATCAAAACATTTCAGGAAACCGCGATCAATCTTTTGGGGATCTGGATGGTCCTGTTCGCAATTTATTTTCCGGAGCGTCTCGATTTTGACAAGAGGCGGCCATGGGCGAAGTGGATAATAATCTTGCCTCTGATCGTTTTCGGGGGACTTAATTCGTTGGAGCAATTGGGGCGCTGGGTCGGTTGGTCCTGGCTTTGGAGGCCGATCGATAACCTTACCGCACCATACGATAATGTGTCGACGATCCTCACGATGGTGGCGATCGGAGCATTTTTTGCCGCCATGGCGACTAAGAGCGCGACGATCGAGAACAAAGACTCGCGACGGCGAATGCGGATCCTGTATGTCGGAACGTCAATCGCGATGGCGCCGGCCCTGATCGTAGTAATTTATCGGATCGCGAGCGGCAAACAGGGAGGCTTTTTTGAACTCGTGCCGGCATGGTTTGCTATCCTCGCGCTATTGTCAATTCTCCTGTTTCCGCTCACGATGGCATACGTGATCGTTGTGCAGCGGGCGATGGACGTCAGCGTTGTGATCCGTCAGGGGCTGCAATACGCCCTCGCGAAAAACGGCGTGTTGGCGATCCAGATCGCACTGAGTTTCGTGGTGATATTGATAGCGCTTTCGTTTGTATCCGATACCACGACAAACCGACCGCAGAAGATGATCTTTATCGGCGTTGGTATAGCTTTCGTTTTCCTGCTCCGCTTGGCTGCCGGAAAGATCCGGACCTGGGTCGATCGGAGATTCTTTCGCGAAGCTTACGACTCCGAGCAGATACTCTCCGACCTCAGCGACGACGTGCGAACTATGGTGGAGACCAAGCCGCTGCTCGAAACTGTCGCCGCCAAGATCAGCGAATCACTACATGTACCGCAGATCACGCTGTTGTTAAAAAGCGGATCAAATTTTGTGCCGGCCTATGCACTCGGGTTCGATACGCCGCCGGTCGTCAGTTTAAGCGACGATTCGCAAACGATGCGAAAACTGCGTGCGAATAAGCACATCGTTCTCTACGACGACATGACCGAGGTCACGTCGATGCCCGTGGTGACCCTCAACGAACGCGAGCAGCTCACCGAGCTCAACACGCAGATCCTACTTCCGCTGGCCGTGAAGAACGAGCTTTCCGGGATCATCAGCCTCAGCCCGAAGCGTTCCGAGGCTCCGTACACGGCGACTGACCTGAGGCTTCTTCGCTCGGTAGCGTCACAGACCGGACTGGCTCTCGAAAACTCGCGTCTCACGGCGACGATCGTCCTTGAGGCCGCGCAAAAAGAACGTCTGAATACAGAGCTTGAGATTGCCCGCGAGGTCCAGGAAAGGCTATTCCCGCAAGAACTGCCAGTAGTCGAGGGCCTTGATTTTTATGGAGCTTGCCGGCCTGCACTCGGCGTTGGAGGAGATTATTACGACTTTCTTGAGCTGCCGGAAGGGAAGTTCGGCATTGCGATCGGCGATATCTCCGGCAAAGGCGTCGGTGCGTCGCTTATGATGGCCAGCCTGCAGGCGAGTCTTCGCGGACAGACGATCCATTTTGGCAACGACCTGGCGAGTTTGATGAAACAGGTTAACCACCTCGTTTATGAAGCTTCAACCACGAACCGCTACGCGACCTTTTTCTACGCTCAATACGACCCGAAATCCCGGATGCTCAGCTATGTCAATGCCGGGCACAATCCACCTTTTCTGATTCGAGACAACGGGGAAGTCGTTTTGCTAACCGAAGGCGGTCCGGTGGTCGGAATGCTCCCGCCGATGATCGTCGACTACACGCAGGGCGAGATCGAACTAAAGACCGGCGATCTGCTCGTCGGCTACACCGACGGCATCTCGGAATCGATGAACCCCGCCGAAGAAGAGTGGAGCGAAGACGCCATGCTCCAATTCTTAAAGACGGTCGCCGATAAACCCTCCCAAGAGATACTCGCCGAAACCGTCGTCGCAGCCGACCGCTTTGCAGACGGAGCAAAGCAGCACGACGATATGACGATGATCGTTCTGAAGGTCTTGAGTCGTTGATTTCGATCAAACAAAACGGCCGGCACTCGCAAGGAACCTGACTTCTGCCAACAACTTGCGTCCGCAATCGCGTCTCACTTATGATACATAATGAGTGAATTTGTTATGAACGCGTTACTTCCCGTCGAATCTCCCAGGCCGTTAAAAATTCCGCTTATCAATTTCAAGGTGTCGGCCGGATTTCCATCGCCGGCGGCGGACTATGTGGAATCGCGGATCGACCTCAATCAGGAGTTGATCAAGAATCCGGCATTTACGTTTTTCTTTTATGCGGAGGGAGACTCGATGGCTCCGGTTATCGCGGACGGGGCTCTTCTGGTTGTGGACCGCAAGGTCGAGCGGACGGAGGGCTGCGTAGTTGTTGCCTCGATCAATCAGGAGTATTGCGTCAAGTATTTTTTTCAGTACCCTGACGGGTCGATCGAACTTCGGCCCGAAAATTTAAAATATAAGTCCATTTTTCTCTCGGATGAATTTGAGGGGGAATTTGAGATCTTCGGGTGCGTGATATGGTTCGGACAAAAACCTCCCAATGCAAGCCGTCGCCCTAATTGACTGTAATAATTTCTACGTTTCCTGCGAGCGGCTGTTCCAGCCAAATCTGCAAGGCCGGCCGGTTGTCGTTTTATCAAATAACGACGGCTGTGTTGTCTCCAGATCGCAGGAGGCCAAAGACATCGGGATCCCGATGGGTGTGCCGTTGTTTGAGATCAAGGACCAGATCGAGAAATACGGGATAGATGTTCGCTCCTCAAACTACGCGCTTTACGGCGATATGAGTTCGCGGGTCCATGAGGCGATCGCTCATTTTTCAAATGAAATTGAAAACTATTCGATCGATGAGGCGTTTGCCGTGGTTGAGACAAACCAGTATATAAAACCACTTCACAACACAGGAATCGAGATAAGGGCCGCAGTTAAGAAATGGACGGGCATTCCCACGTCCGTCGGAATTGCACCCACAAAAACTCTGGCAAAGATCGCGGGTAAGATCGCGAAGAAGAATGCCGATGGAGTGTTTGATCTGACCGATCCAACGCTGCGGGATAAGGTCCTGGCGCAAACGGACATCATCGATATTTGGGGAATCAACAAAAAGACCGCCTCCAAGCTTCACGATCTCGGCGTTTATTCGGCCAAAGATTTTCGCGACATTGATATTCGAACCGCCCGCAAAGCATTAACGGTGGTCGGTTCGCGGATGGTCGACGAATTGCGAGGCCATAACGCGATCGCACTGGAAATGATGGCGCCGCGCAAAAAGAGTATCGTCTGTTCACGTTCATTTGCCGGCGAGGTCAGATCACTATCGGAGCTGACGGAGTCAGTGATCACATTCATCTCGACAGCCGCCGAGAAAATGCGTCGACAAGAACTGATAACCAATGCCGTCCAGCTTTTTATTGAAACCAAACGATTTAAGGAAAAGGGACTTTATGCCAACTCTGCGACGCTAAAGGTCGCACCAACGGACTCGACTCGCGAGCTGATCGGCGTCGCATTGCGAATTTTGAGGTCTATCTATAAACCGGGATTTGGTTATCGCAAGTCCGGAGTTATGCTCATCGGGCTCCAACCCCGCGAAGCCGAAACGCCTCGGCTGTTTCATGACGATATTTATTTGAGGGATCGTAAATTGATGGATGCGATCGATAGGTTGAACGAAAAGCACGGAAGACAGACGCTGCGGTTTGGATTGCCAATAAAGAGAGAAACCGCGTGGAAAATGAATCGCAATTATCTGTCGCCCAACTACACGACTAGCATCGGGGACTTACTGCGTGTCTCCTAGTTGTGACAGATCAGACGATCGACAACGGCTTCCTAAAGATATCTAACTGCAAGCTGTTTCCATTGGGCGATGTGTTTGGTTTAGAATGCAACAACTAAATTAACTACCTAAAACTATGAAGATACACTGTCGCCGGTTTGTGTGTTTGTGTTTCGTTTTAACGATGATCTCCCAGCTTGTTGTCGGTCAAAAGGCATCGGACGTCTTGAGCTCATTTAACGACTCGCCCTCTCGCCTCCGGGGTGTGATCGAGAATTTTGACGCGGATTCGGGAATCCTGAATCGCTTTTACACCGCCCAGACGAGCCCGAACAGGAGCGTAAGGTTCAGACAGCTTTATTCCGACTATGAAACAACGCTCAATAGCCTCAACTTTGACTCGCTCAATCACGACGAGCAGATCGACTACATTCTTTTCAAAAACTATCTGGACCATGAGCAGAAGGAAGCCACGAGGATGGATGCTCAGCTTGCGGAGATGGCCCCGCTAATGCCTTTTGCTCGGACGATCAGCGATCTCGAGGACACGCGGCGGACGCTCAAAGACATCGATTCGGCGAAGGCGGCGGCGACGCTGAATGATCTCGCAAAGCAAATAGTCGCTACCCAAAAGTCGTTTGAGGGGCCGTCAGCTGTGAAACCCAAACGGACGGTTGCGAACCGGGCCGCCCGAACGGTCGACGGCCTGAAGCGGACACTGGCGAATTGGTACCGTTTCTATAATCTGTACGATCCCGTATTTACCTGGTGGAATGAGGCTCCATACAAGGCCGTTGATGACGCTCTTGCGAAGTATTCGGCTTTCATTACGAACAAGCTCGTTGGGATCGCGGCGGACGACAAGACTACGATCATTGGCGACCCGATAGGCCGGGACGCACTGATCGAAGAACTCAAATTCGAAATGATCCCGTACTCGCCCGAGGAACTGATCGAGATCGCCAACAAGGAATTTGCTTGGTGCGAGGCCGAAATGAAAAAGGCGTCGCGTGATATGGGCTACGGTGACGACTGGAAAAAGGCTCTCGAGGCTGTCAAACAAAAATATGTCGAGCCGGGCAAACAGCCCGCGTTGATCCGCGACCTCGCGTATCAAGCGATCGATTATGTCGAAAAGAACGATCTGGTCACCGTGCCAAAGATCGCTCGCGACGGCTGGCGGATGGAGATGATGACCCCTGAACGACAGCTGGTCGCACCGTTCTTTCTCGGCGGCGAAACGATCCTTGTTTCGTATCCGACCGACGGCATGACACACGAGCAAAAGATGATGTCCATGCGCGGTAATAATCCGCATTTTTCGCATGCGACGGCCTTTCACGAGCTTATTCCCGGGCACCATCTGCAAGGGTATATGAGCCAGCGTTACCGGCAATACCGCGGTGATTTTCGCACACCATTCTCGGTGGAGGGCTGGGCATTGTACTGGGAATTTTTGCTGTGGGACATGGGCTTTGATAAATCGCCGGAAGACCGCGTCGGGGCCTTGTTCTGGAGAATGCATCGCTGTGCACGAATTATCTTTTCGCTTAGTTTTCACATGGAAAAGATGACGCCACAGGAGTGTGTCGATTTTCTTGTCGACCGCGTCGGGCACGAACGCGACAACGCCGCCGCCGAGGTCCGGCGCTCGTTCTCGGGCGACTACGGGCCGCTCTACCAGATCGCTTATATGATGGGAGGGCTGCAGTTTTACAATATGCACCGGGAGTTGGTCGACTCCAAAAAGATGACCAACAAACAGTATCACGACGCGATCCTACACGAAGGCCCGATCCCGGTCGAACTGGTTCGTGCGGTCCTGACAAATCAAAAGCTGACGGAGGACTTTAAATCGAGCTGGAGGTTTTATCAAGGCCTATCGAAATAGGAGATTTGCCCACGAATTACACTAAAGACGCGAATCAAGAAACATTGAACGACGTTATCGCGTTTAAGTCGAGAACTTATGAAACAGAATTATTTGAAACGAACCAGTGCAGTTGCCGCATTTCTGCTTGCGGCCAATATTCTTAGTTTTTCTCAAAACGGCGGTAAGTCATTCATTGACGAAAAAAACGTCCGTGCCGAAATGGGCTTTCTCGCCAGCGACGCTATGCAGGGCCGCGGCAGCGGGACCGGCTTTGAGCGGATCGCGGCCGAGTATATCGGATCGCTGTTTATGCAGTTCGGCCTCGAGCCGGCCGGTGAAATGGATGCTGCCGGAAAGCCGACCTACGTCCAGACGGTCACGATCGACCGCCGCAGTTTTGACGGAAATCCGACATTAAAGTACGGCTCGACGACGCTCGAACACGGCAAGGAAATACTCATCGTTCGGGCGAACGCGGCGGCGGCCTCGGGCGAATTACAAAAGATCACGTTCGGGGAAACTCCGAAACCTGGCGCGGCCGTATTTGTGAAACTTGGCGAAACGGATCCGCAGGTGTTCATGCAGGGCCTGCAGGGATTGTTAACGAGCGGGGCCGCGATAATAATGGTTCCTGAAACGGCGCAATGGCGTACGAACTGGGCCACGATGGCGGCCCGAAAGATATCGTTTACGGCGGGTTCGAAACCCGCGATTCTCGTAGCGATAAGCAACGACGCTGCAAAAGCCCTGCTTTCGTCGGCCGAGGGCACCAAGATCGATTTCGGCGGTACGCTTGCACCGAGTCAGCCGCAGCACACATGGAACGCGATGGGCAAGATCACTGGTTCGGACAAGACTCTTGGGGCGGAGGTCATATTGCTGACATCGCATCTCGATCATCTTGGCGTGCGGGATAGTAATCCGGGCGACGACAAGATCTTTAACGGAGCGGACGATGACGCCTCGGGTTCGACCGCTGTCCTGGAGATGGCCCGCGTTCTCGGTTCGGGATCACGGCCTAAACGTACGGTTTACTTTGTTTGCTTTGGCAGCGAGGAATCGGGTGGCTTTGGGGCGAGATATTTTGTCGACAACATGCCGTTTGCGAAGGATAAACTTGTCGCCAATCTCGAATTTGAAATGATCGGCCGACCCGACGCCAAGGTCAAGCCTGAGGAATTATGGCTGACGGGATACGAACGCTCAAATCTCGGCCCAGAGCTTGCAAAACGTGGAGCCAAGCTCGTTCAGGATCCGCACCCCGAAGAGAACTTCTTTCAGCGGTCGGACAATATCCAGCTTGCTCGCGCCGGTGTCATCGCTCACACGGTGTCGAGCTTCGGGCTCCATACCGATTACCATCACGCGAGTGACGAAATCAAAACGATCGATTTCGTCCACATGACGCGAGCCATCGACTCGATGGTCGCTCCCGTTAAATGGCTTGTAAATTCGGACTTTAAGCCGACATGGAACGAGGGGAAAAAGCCCTAAAAAAATTGCCCGCGAAACACACTAAAAATGCGAAAAAGGAGAGATCTAATTCTTTATTTCTTCGGCTACGTTTAGTTCGTGGGCAAATCTCTTACCTCGCGAAGCGATGGCCGAGAAGCGAGAACGGGATATAGCTGAGCAGTGACAGGGCCACAAACCAGACCGGCTGGCCCGGGAACGCAAAAAAGAAGTTAAGAATGCCGCCGATCGTCAATATTGCCCCGATCAGGATAGGCAGGCTGATCCCCGGACTTTCCCGCCGGCTCATTTTCGTGACAATAAACCCACCGGAAAACGATCCGACGATGTAGCCGATCAGTATCACCACGAATGCGGTCGTTGGCAGGTGCGTCATAAATTCTCGCATCTGAGCAGGGTCGTTCATCATCTGCTGTGATGGTGGCGGAATGACGAGCGAATTTAACATCTCAACGATCATGATCACGGCAAAAGCCACGATCAAAGCGACGATCACTGCCAGGATCTTTCGTCCCATAATGGAGCCTCCTTGACTAAACGTTTGCGAACAACTATTCGCTCAGGTTTTATACCGTAAACGAGCGTAAGTCAAGGCAGAGTCGGTCCCCCCAAATTTACGGTCCGGATGTCGATGCGATTTGTCGCATCTAAACCAAACAAGTTAAAATGAGCCCTGTAAAATATCAAAGCGACCGAACCCTGTTTTGCTAATGACTCCCGAACGATGGCAGCAGATCGAAGAGATCTTCCATGAGGTTGTGGACCTCACGGTCGACGAGCGCCTGCGAGAACTAGATGAGCGGTGTTCGGACGATCCCGAATTGCGAAGCGAGGTCGAGAAACTTGTCTCACAGTACGAAGACGCGAGCAGCTTTATCGAGCAGCCGCTGATGGACATCACCACCGGCGGTTTTATCGCGTCCCTGCTTGACGAGAGCGATGAAGATCCGATGATCGGAAAGGTCCTGGGCAGCTATCGTATCGAACGTGAGATCGGACGCGGAGGCATGGGAGCGGTTTACGAGGCGACCCGGGCCGACGGGGAATTTCGGCTCCGTGTCGCATTAAAGGTCGTAAAGCGCGGCGTAGATACTGATTTTGTCCTCAAACGCTTTCGTCACGAACGCCAGATCCTTGCCGCTCTCGACCATCCTTTTATCACGCGCCTGATCGATGGCGGCACGACGGATGACGGCCAGCCATATTTTGTAATGGAGTTGGTCGACGGGCTGCCGCTGTATCGTCATGCGGATAAGGCGGAGTTGGCTATCAGGGAGCGGTTACAGCTCTTTAGCCGCATATGTACCGCCGTCGAATATGCTCACCAAAAGCTGGTAATTCACCGCGACCTGAAACCATCGAATATTATCGTCGCAAATGACGGAGCGCCACGTCTTCTCGATTTTGGTATCGCCAAGCTTCTCGATCCCGATATGGTTGTTGACATGCTGCAGCCAACAGCTACCGCTCTCCGGATGATGACCGTTGACTATGCCAGCCCGGAACAGATCCGCGGCGAGAAGGTGGGTTTTGCGACCGACGTCTATAGTCTCGGCGTGATCCTCTTCGAGCTGTTGACCGGCCACCGTCCATACCGGATAAAGAGCAGATCGCCGCATGATGTCGCCCGTGCCATTTGCGATGACGAACCCTGGCTGCCGAGTGCGGCGGCGCTTGGCGGGAGCGACGAGATCCTGCCTGTCCGAGTTAATCCTTCGGCGCCGACGCTAGTCGGTGGTTCGAGTCTTGATCGGGAATCGTACGAGCAGGCTTCGATGCATCTGCGCGGAAATCTCGACAACATTATCCTAAATGCTCTGAAAAAAGAACCGGGACGCCGATACGCATCGGTGACAGCGTTTCGGGATGATATTGAGAAGCATCTGAATGGTGAGGCCGTGGCACTTGAATTTCATTCATCGATGCGGACAACTGCGGACACCGAAATTGTGCCGGGTTCGAAACTTGTGGCTGTATTACCGCTCAGCCTGATGGCCCCGGCAAAAGGCGAAAATACCGACGAGGCCTACCTTACCGTGGGCCTTGCCGACGCGATCATCACGCGCCTGACTAGCGTTCGAAAGCTGACCGTCAGGCCGACCAGTTCGATCACCCATTACAACGAACGACAGATCAATCCGTTCCGGGCCGGGCAGGAGCTTGGGGTCGATTTTGTCCTCGACGGCCGGATTCGACGGTTTGGCCACCGTTTGCGCGTCTCACTTCAATTGCTTGACGTTAGGGCCGTTACCGCGATCTGGGCAGGACAGTTTGACGAGGACCTCACCGACGTCCTCGAGCTCGAGGACGCGATCGCCGAGCAGGTCGCCGCGACTCTGATCCCGCAGTTGACGGGCGAAGAACGGCAAAAGCTCGCCAAACGCGGCACCAATGATCCGCAGGCCTACGAGGCGTATCTAAAGGGCCGGTTCTACTGGAATCAATTTACCGAGGAATCGTTGCCGAAGGCCATAGAGTGCTTTCAAACAGCGATCGAGATAGATCCGGATTACGCTCTGGCCTATGTCGGAATTGCCGATTTTTACGTGTGGGCCAATATTTACGGGATGGTTCCCGTCGCCGAATCGTACGAGCATGCGCGGTCTGCGGCCGAGCGGGCGCTCGAGATCGATGACGAACTGGGCGAGGCATACGCCACGATGGGCCTCATCGTAAACAACCAGTATGGCCGTGAAGCCGCGGAAAAAATGCTCCGCCGTGCAATCGAGCTCAGTCCAAATTATCCGCTCGCTTACGAATGGCTCTCGGCCGTTCTTGTCGGGTCAGGCCGTTTCGCCGAGGGGATCGAGACGATCCGGCGAGCCGAGCAGCTCGATCCGCTTTCACTGAGGACTAAGACGCTGGTCGGATGGACATATTATCAGGCCGGCAAGATCGACGCGGCCCTCGCCAAGGCGGAGCAGATCGTAAGCCTCGATCAAAATTACTTTCAGGGGCCTCTTCGGCTGGGTTATGTGTTGTGCGAGCTTGGACGCGGCGAAGAGGCGGTCGCCGCGACGGAACGGAGCATGAAGCTGATGCCCGGTTCGGCGATGACGCAATTTCACTATTGTTTTGCCCTCGCCGCCGCGCGCCGTTTGGGCGACGCCCGAAACGTTCTGGCTGAAATGAAGGCCGACGCGAAAACCGGTTATGTAAAGCCGATGTTCCTTGCCCTCGCCTGCGTCGCGGTGGGCGATGTTGACCAGGCGTTTTCTTATCTCACGATCGCCGTCGAGGAAATGGACCCGTGGGTCGTCTGGCTCGAAACCGAGCCTAAACTGCGTGTTATCCGCGACGATCCACGCTTTGCGGAGCTTCGGCGGCGGACCAGAACGGACAGTGAAGTATCATCGCGCCGTCGTGACGCGGCAGTTATCGGGCGGGTGTCGGGCCGTTATCCTGACCCGCGGACAATTTCGGCGTCCGAGATGCCGACCCGGTCGTTCCGATCAAGTCTGGCACGGCGCCATTTTAAGGCGCTCGCTGCGGCCGGATTGGTTTTGGTCGGCATCATCATTGCATACGCGACGGGGGTGTTGACTGTATCGATCAGGAATGCACCGGCCCTCAATTTTCCCGGCTCGGAGAAAACGCTTCGCTCCGTAGCCGTGCTACCGTTTGAAAATTTGACCGGCGACCCGGCAAATGACTATATCTCGGACGGCATGAGCGAAAGTCTGATAAACCGGATGGCCGACCTTTCGGAGATACGGACGATCTCGCGTGCCGCAGCATTTAGCTATCGAACAAAGCAGCTTGATCCGCAGACAATAGGCAGGGAGCTTGGCGTCGATGCGGTACTCATCGGAACGCTGACGACGAGCGGCGGCGAGTTTACGGTTAAAACGGAGCTTGTCCGCGTCGTTGATGGCAACCGGCTTTCATCGATGTATTTCGTGGAAAAAGCGGATCATATCGTCGGTCTCGAGGACACTATGTCAGGCCGGATCATCGAGAGCCTCAATCTTGAAATAACCGGTAAAACCGTCGTCGCTCCGAAGGCATATACGGAAAACAACTAGGCGTTCGATATGTATCTGAAAGGTGAATTTCACAGGCAGAAGGCGAAGCCCGCGGACACCACGTTGAGCATCGAATTTTACGAAAGCGCTTTGAAATTGGACCCGAACTACGCGCTGGCGTATCAGGGTTTGTCGCTAGCGTACCGGTCGGCTCCCGCGTACGGATCGATGTTTCCGCAAGAGGCCTATCCGAGGGCAAAAGAGGCGGCACAGAAGGCACTGGCGATCGACCCGGCTCTGAGCACCGCATATGTTTCGCTTGCGTCGATCAAGGCGACATTTGACTGGGACTTTGCCGGAGCCGAGCAGGAGTATAAACGTGCGATCCAACTTGGGCCAAATAATGCCGAGGCCCACTATTCGTACGGAAATTTCCTCGTGGCAATGGGCCGGAGCGAGGCCGCTCTCACCGAATATCGAATAGCCCAGCAGATCGATCCATTGTCGCTGAACATGCAGACAAATGCCGGATGGGCGATGTACATTTCGGGCCGCAATGACGATGCGATCGCGGAGATCCGAAAGGTGCTGATACGAGACCCGACGTTTGCCCGCGGATATATGAGTCTGGGCGAGATACTCGAGGAACAGGGGAAATACGATGAAGCGATAACGGCCCTGCAGCGGGCCAGGGAATTGTCACTCGACCCGCTCGTTGATATGGCCCTCGGCCATGTTTACGCATGTGCCGGACGAAAGAACGAGGCGCTAAAGATCGTCGTCGACCTGGAAGAGAAAGTACGCAAAAAAGAGGTTTCCCCATTTCTGCCGGCGGTCGTTTACACCGGCCTGAATGAAAAGGACAAGGCATTTTACTGGCTGGAGCGAGCATACCAGGAACGCTCAAATTGGCTGACACTGATAAAAGTAGGCCGCCGGCTAAAAAATCTGCACGGCGACCCGCGTTTTGACGACCTGTTAAAGCGAATTGGCTTTGAAACTCAAAAACTGTGATCGTTAACGAGTTCGTCCCCCGCGAATGAATTAGGTAGAAGAGTTGAGGACGTCCACTATAAACTTCTACTCAAGAACAAGGCCGATCTTCTTCATGCTCTCGATATTTTGCCGTTTGATGGTAAAGAGACCGGGTCATGTCTTTAACATGATCCGGTCCACTTGGTCCCCAATTTGATTAATTTAGCCGATCAGGCCCGCGTAGTTCTTTTGGTATTTTGGCGGCAGCGGTATTTTTAGGAATTCCGCCCAGTTTTCGGGTGAGACCATATTTTGATAGACCTCGGTCATGGCCGGCGTGTGGACCTCAAGCAGAAATCGATTTTCGATCCATAGCTCGATGAGCTGGAACAGGCCACGTCCGCGATTTGCCGTAAAACAACGCCAGCCTTCGCGTTTGGCGATCGTTTTAATCGACTCTTCGTCGAGCGGTGAATTGATATTGAGATGTACCGACCCGAATAGCGAGGATTCGTTTCCATTGACAAAAGTCGCCTCCATTTCGTCAGTAATCGTTTCTTTGGTAAAAGTTGCTTCGTCGGGCAATCCCGTTCCCGGTATCGCGTGAACGTCGATCGGAATGACCTCGACGATGGTTCCTTTGCCGTCATCGGCAAATGCGACGTAATCGCCCGGGCTCGGCGGGAACGGCATTGCGACGCCTCCCCACAGTTCGGCAAGAATGTTGGCTACCTTTTCCGGGTTGTTTGCTCCAAAAGAAATATGATTGATCATTGCAGTGTCTCCTAGGTTATGTTTTCGGACTCTTATCGTCCGTCATCTGGTAAGGCGAGACCGAGACGAAAAAAGTATCAGGAAGAAAGTAAAGAAAGTGAAAAAAAGTTTAGAGGGAGATTTTGTGATACGTAAAGGATCGGGTTGCGTCACTCTGACCACTGACCACTGACCACTACTTCGCCAGTCTTCCGTATAACCAGGCCTTGGTCATTTTCCAATGGCGTTTGACGGTTATGGTTGAAACCCTGAGGACTTCGGCGACTTCATCCATTGTTAGCCCGCCAAAATAGCGGAGCTCAACGATCCTCGCTTTGACGGCATCCATTTTGGCGAGTTCGTTAAGTGCGTCATCCAGTTCGATAAGCTCCGTGCTTTCCTCGATCGATTTATCGATCTCTTCATTGAGAGTAAGAATATGAAATTCGCCACCGCGCTTGAGCGCGTTGTGGTTTCTCGCGTGATCGACGAGTATTCGGCGCATTTGGTTGGCAGCAACGCCGACGAAGTGAGCTTTGTTTTGCCATGAGACCTGGGTTATGTCGACCATTTTGAGATAGGCTTCGTTCACCAAAGCCGTGGGCTGCAACGTATGGTCGGAACGTTCTCGTCGAAGATAGCTCGCGGCAAGACGCTTAAGTTCGTCGTAAATGAGCGGCAGCAACTCGTCTACGACCGAACGTTTTCCGTCCGATAGCTCGACAAGCAATTCACTCACCGTATGCGTATTCATATCGTTAGTGATATTTTACTTCGAGGCCTTAAAATAATCATACCGAGGTAAGACTAAAAAATGAGCGAAAAAGCCCCATCCCTGTTCCGTATCTTTTTGCCGGTCACCGACTTTGAAAAAGCGATAGAGTTTTATCAGCAGCTATTCAATGTCGAGGGCCGCTTGATCCATCGCGGTCGCCAGTATTTTGACTGCGGCCCGGTCATTTTTGCGGTTATCGAAAATAAGGGTGCACCGATAGGCGATCACTTATACTTTTCAGTGCCAAATCTCGAGGCGGTTTTCCGCAGGGCGAAGGAACTGGATTGTTTAGAGGTGTCGGATGTTCACGGCTCTCCGTCGCATGAGATAGGCGTGCGGCCGTGGGGGGAACGTTCCTTTTATGCTCGCGACCCTTTTGGAAATGGGCTTTGTTTTGTTGATGAGACTACGCTCTTCACAGGTGTTGAGACGCAAAACTGATGCTTGTTTTAGGGATCGAAAGTTCTTGCGACGAAACTGCCGCCGCCGTCGTTCGCGACGGTCGTGAAATCGTATCATCGGTCATTTCGTCGCAGATCGAAATGCACAAGCCGTGGGGCGGCGTTGTCCCCGAACTGGCCTCCCGTGAACACCTCGAAAAGATCGACCCGATCGTTCAGCAAGCGATCGCTGATGCCGGCGTCTCGCTCAGCGACGTCGGCGCGGTAGCGGTAACGCAGGGGCCGGGGCTGATCGGGTCGCTGCTCGTCGGCGTTTGCTACGCGAAGTCTCTTGCGTTTGGCCTCGGCAAGCCGCTAATCGGTGTCAATCACATCGAAGGCCATGTTTATTCCGTCGCGTTTGAGAATCCGCCGATCGAATATCCGGCACTGGCATTGATAGTATCGGGTGGACATACCAATATCTTTTACATCCCCGAAGAAGGCCAGTACAAGGTGGTATCACGTACGCGCGACGATGCGGCCGGCGAGGCGTTTGACAAGGTCTCAAAGATGCTTGGGCTGGGCTATCCCGGCGGACCCGTGATCGAAAGGATCGCGAAGGACGGCAACCCGGCAAAGATAAAATTTCCGATATCGAAGATCTCGGACGGCCGTCCGGATCTGAGCTTTAGCGGACTGAAGACAGCAGTTTCACGTTACATTAGAGAACATGATGTCGTGCCGGCAGCGGATGGACATCCACCCTCGCCGGTGGTCAGGGACATAGCCGCTAGTTTTCAGGCGACCGTCGTCCGGTCGCTTGTCGGCACTCTTGAGCGGCTTGCTATGGACCTTGCTCCTAAGACACTGATCGTCGCGGGCGGCGTGGCATGCAACCTCTCATTGCGTGAGGCGGCCGATCTTGCAGCTCAACGTCTTCGAACGCCGGTTTATTTTCCTTCAAAACACCTGTCAACGGACAATGCGGCGATGATCGCGGCCGCCGGGCACTTCCATCTCATGAATGGTGAGAGCTCGGGCCTGCGAATGACCGCGGATGTAACAATGCGTCTACAGAATCTTGACAATGAGGACGCAGAGCTTCGTAAACGCAAAGTTCATTATCGATTATAAAGTCCTTGCTATTTCAGCCGCCGAATCGCTACAATTTTAACAGTGTTTAAATTTTATTAACTTTTTCTGAGTGCCGCTTCGGCTTCCAACTTTTTTGGAACGGTATCTACGGATGGGAGGTCCAGAAAATGTCTAAATAACTTTTTTGACGTGTGTTTTCTCGCAGACTTTCAACCATTGGCCGCCCGCGCTAACGTCCACTTTTATATGAAGATAAACAACTTACTCGTTGCGACAATTTTCGTTTCGATCGCACTTGGTATTACTGTCCTCTCACAGGGGATCCCTGCTCCGTACACGGTTCGGCTGCAGCCATTTCTGACGGGCTTGACGAAACCGATCCTGATCCGAAACGCCAAAGACGGGACCAAGCGTCTCTTCATAGTTCAGCAGTCCGGGGTCGTAAAGGTCTTGCAGCCTGGATCGACGACACCGAGCGACTTCATCAATCTTAGTTCGAAGATCGTCGTGCCGGTCGTGACCGGCGACGAACGCGGGTTGCTGGGGATGACTTTTCATCCGCAATTTACGGCAAATGGCTTGTTCTATGTGGACTATACTCGGCTTGCGGACGGAGCGACCGTGATCGCTGAATACAAAACGACGACGGGAAACGGGAGTTCGGATACCGGGGATATTTCGACCGAGCGAATACTTCTGACCATTCCCCAGCCATTCGGCAATCATAACGGCGGCATGGTCGAGTTCGGCTCCGATGGATTTCTCTATATCGGAATGGGCGATGGCGGTTCAGCCAACGATCCTGGCTCGCGTGCCCAAAACCGTGCACAACTGCTCGGAAAAATGCTGCGTATCGATCCAAATGTCCCACAGGGCTCGCCGGTCCCGTACCTCATACCTCCGACAAACCCGTTTCAGGGTGCAGGTACATCCCGTTGCGACGGCGGGAGTACGACAGCGGGAACTACTTGTCAGGAACTGTGGACGATCGGAATGCGCAATCCATGGAGATGGTCGTTCGACCGAGGTGGAACAAATCAACTTTATTTGGCCGATGTCGGTCAGGACCAGATCGAGGAACTCGACATAATCACAGGCGGCGGCAACTACGGGTGGCGTGTTTATGAGGGAAATCAGTGTACGAACCTCGACGCTTCATTATGTTCCGGCGGCGGTACGCCTATCACGCAGATCCCACCATATTTTACTTATTCTCATACCGGTGGCCGGTGTTCGGTTACGGGTGGATACGTCTATCGGGGAGGACTCGGATCGCTTCCAGTCGGTGCCTACACGTTTGCCGATTATTGCACGGGCGAGCTTTGGATGTGGAACAATAATGCCCAGACGCTGCTGCAGGACACACCACGAAGCATTATTTCATTCGGCGAGGATGAGGACGGTGAACTTTACGTGTGCTACAGCAACGGCCAGATCGATAAGATCGCCCGTGCCAGTGCAACGGCGGATCTTGAGGGTGACCTAAAGACGGATCTTGCGGTATTTCGACCCAGTGATGGTACTTGGTATACCTCTCACAGCTCGGACGGGTCGTTCACTGCTCGAAAATTCGGCATCTCGACCGACATACCAGTTCCGCAGGACTACGATGGTGACAAGATCACCGATATCGGGGTCTTCAGGCCATCAACCGGGACGTGGTATTACATCTCAAGCTCGACAAATGCGCTGTCGGTCGTGACTTTTGGAATGAATGGAGATATTCCCGTCTCGGGAGATTTCGATGGCGACGGCAAGTCGGATTTTAGCGTGTATCGGCCTTCAACCGGAGTTTGGTACACGTTTCGTTCGAAGGACAGCGGCTTCGTGGCGACCCAGTTCGGAATATCGGAAGACATCCCGGTGGCGGGAGATTATGACGCCGACGGAAAACGTGATATCGCGGTTTTTCGGCCGTCGACGGGCTTTTGGTACCGCCTGAACAGTTCAAACGGTGCGTTCAATGCAGGCCAGTTCGGAACTACCGGTGATATTCCCACTCCGGGCGATTATGACGGCGACGGCCGGGACGACTTGGCGGTATTTCGGCCGTCTACCGGGACTTGGTACTTGGCCCTGAGTGCGTCGAACGGATTTCAGGCCACTAAATTTGGTGTCACGGACGATATCCCGGTTGCTGGAGATTACGATGCGGACGGCAAAACGGATATCGCGGTCTTTCGTCCGTCCACTGGAGCATGGTACGTGCTCAAAAGCACGAACGGATCTCTTCAGTCTGGACAGTTTGGATTGCCTGGCGATCTTCCGATCCCGAAGTACGACAATCCATAAACGTCGGTCAGTGAAAAATGGCGCGGGCAAGGGTAAGAACGTTTACCATGTTCGCGCCGTTTTTCTTTAATACCTTGGCGCAATAGGATGTTGTCGAGCCCGATGTGAAGACGTCATCAACAAGCAGGATATTCTGCCCTTCGATCATTTTAGGCCGTTGGACATCGAATGCATTGCGAACGGTGAGTTCGCGGGCTTTCATGTCCATCGCCACACGATGCGTGGGAGTATCTTGTTTTCGAATGAGGCTGTTCCCGTCAACCGGCAGGTGTCTGGCGGCCGACAGGATCTTTGCGAGGGTTTCGGCTTGGTTGTGGCCACGCTCTAATTTTCGACTCTTTGAAAGCGGCACCGGAACGATCAACGTGGTCGAGACAAAACCTGATCGGTCGAAGGCTTCAACAAATAGCTTCGCCGCCCTCGAATATAATACCGGATTCGTTTTTAAGTGGATTATCGACGCCGCGAGGGCTTTTTCATAAACTCCGGCCGCGACGGCCTTGTCGTAATGATGGCCGTCGCAATTGTGGCAAATGACCACCCACTGAGTCTGCGAGTTATCGAAGAAGGCTCCACACTTTGAACAAAGATTTTGCTTGCCATCAAACGTCCGGGTAGCTGCCCAACATCGATCACAGGCGACTCCATCGGCATAGCTTTCGACAGGCTTCGCACAGGCAAGGCATTCTTGGGGAAAGATGACCGAGAGCAGGGAATCGCGAAGAGCCTCGAACATCAGCGTTCAAATCTTATTCGTCATCCAGCAGGCCCTTTTCCAGAAGTTCCTGGCAATCAAGGCAGTAGCGAGCCCACGGAAGGGCGGCGAGGCGTTTGGGGTTGATCTCTTTTTCGCAGTTCTGGCACGAGCCGTATTCGTCGTCGTCGATCCTAAGCAGGGCTTCGTCGATCAGTGTGAGCTGCTTGCTCTCGTTTTCCGAGACGGCAAGCTGCACATTCTTCGAGTAGTTACGAACGGCGAGATCGACCGGATCCGGAGTTTCCGCATCGTCGATCGAAAGGTCGTTACCCTTCAATTTCTCGATCAATAGCTCGCGTTCTGCGAGAAGTTTTTCTTTGACTTCTTTAAGGCTCGATTTACTCATTTCTGATATGGAAAACGGTTAATAATTGTGAAGGCCCGGTAAAGTTGTTCCAACATTACGACACGAGCCATTTCGTGGGTAAAAGTCAGAAACGATAAAGATAGCACGAAGTCGGCACGTTCGGCAACATCAAGCGACACCCCGTCGGCACCGCCGATCACAAACGAGATCTCCTTATTTCCGCGTACCTGCCAACCCTCAATCATCGTGGCCAGCTTTGGCGACGATAATGATTCGCCCTTAACATCAAGAAGGCACACAAGTGATGTTTGATTCAGTTTACCGAGTATGCGGTTGCCTTCCGTTTCTTTTCCGGAGTGCGAAGGAGCGTCACGGACCTCAATGATCTCGCATCGCACAAAATGAGAAAGACGCTGCAGGTATTCGTCCTGCAACGCCAACCAATTTCTGTCCCTGGTCCTCCCGACCCAAATAAATCTAAATTTCATCGATGTGGCCGCACTCAAACCGAGGTTCAGAAGTCCGACAGATCGATCTGTCCGGAGTCACGCCACAGTCGGGCGAGGTCATAGAATTCACGAGCCTCGCGGTTAAAGATGTGAATAACGAAATCGCCGTAATCGAGCAAGACCCATTCGGCTGAGCTATATCCCTCGATCCTGACCGGCCGCGATCCCAGCTGAGCCTTTAGTTGCTCGTTGATCTCGTCGGCGATGGCCTGAACCTGTCGCTGGTTATTTCCAGAGCATATAATAAAGAATTCGGTGAAACTGGCGATCTCACGCAAGTCGAGGCCGACGATGTTCTCTCCCTTTTTCTCGCTGATGCACTTTATTGCAAGTTGTAATTCCGGGTCGAGATCCGCAAAGGGTGTGGGTGTCGCGGATATCTCCAATTTGACCGCTTCACGCTGAAGCGATTTTTCTTGTGTTTCTTCCATTATCTATAAATCTGATATTTTTCGATGTAATTTGCAACCTCGGCTGAGAGACCGTCGTCCCAATCCGCTCCGTGGACGCGGATCGCACTGCGTATTGAGGTCGCTGAGATGTGCATGTTTATGCGATCGGTAAAGTAAATTGACCGTCTGCGGTCTGGTGTCGTTGTACCGCCGGTTAAGTCGGTTAAGTCGGGCCGAGCCTGGGCAGCTGTGCCGTTCGTACCCCGGAGGTCGATTATACGAGACGCGATCGTGTCAGTGACATGATCTACCCCAAGCTCGTAGCCGGGGCGTGTTACGACGATGTGATTCGACAGGGATAGTACCTCTTCCCATTCCCGCCAAGTCGTGATCTCATTCCAGGAGTCAGCTCCCATCACGAAATAGATCTCGGCGTTCGGCAGCATTTCATTCAGCCGGGCCAATGTTTCGTACGAATACGGACGTTCCGGGGCCTCGATCTCTATCCGAGAAACACTAATATTCGCGTCGTTCTGCGTAGCGAGGCAGAGCATCGCGTAGCGATCATAGGCCGGTGTGGGGGGGCTGCGTTTCTTGTGCGGAGCGTGAAAGGCCGGAATGAAAACGAATTCGTCCAGCTCGAACTGCCTGATAAGCTCTTCGGCGATCGCCAGATGGCCAAGGTGCGGAGGATCGAAGCTGCCGCCGTAAAATGCGATCTTTACGTCGGTCATACTCCTGTGGTCGTCTGCATTCTTAACTCGTCCGCCCGTCGCTCGGATTCATCTGCTTCGTGAGCTGAAAGAGCAGTCGCAAGAGCGGCCACCAGCTCTTTGACTCCGGTATTGGTGACGGCTGAGATAGCGAGAAACGGCTTCTTATCCTTCATCGCCTGTTTCTTGATGCTTTCGAGCCGGTCAGGATCGTCGAGGGCATCGATCTTGGTTGCTACTACTATTTGAGGCCTCGATCCGAGATTGGCGTCATAATTGGAAAGCTCCCGATTTATGATCTTGTAATCCGAAACCGGGTCGCGGCCTGAGAGTGACGACACATCGACAAGATGGAGCATCAGTTTTGTCCGCTCGACGTGCCGCAGAAATCGATCGCCCAATCCTGCACCTGACGAAGCCCCTTCGATCAGTCCGGGGATGTCAGCCACGACAAATGTTCGAAAGTCACCCATATCGACAACGCCGAGATTCGGCTCAAGCGTTGTGAACGGGTAATCAGCTATTTTGGGCTTCGCGGCTGAGATCACTGAGATGAGCGTTGATTTGCCTGCATTCGGAAATCCGACCAAGCCAACATCGGCTATGAGCTTGAGTTCAAGCTGCAGCTCACGCTCGCCGCCGGGGCGGCCCATATAGTGAAATTTCGGTGCCCGTCGGGTCGGCGTCGCAAAGTGAGCGTTGCCC